>CALZHX010000405.1 GCA_945787435.1 uncultured Woeseiaceae bacterium | reverse complement strand
TGATCGTTGCTCCAGGCTCGAGATGAAGGCGGCGGCCCGATAGGGTTCACCAAACGTCAACAGCATCGAGCGCCCGAACTCCGAGTACAGATGCTCGGCGGCAGTCACAGTCGCCTTGCCATCGCCCAGGACGTACTCCAGATGTCTCAGAATATATCCGCTGTACCAGGTGGCGCCTCCGGGAATGTTCACTCCATTCTTTGCAATTCGCTCAGGTCCGTAGTTATAAGCGGCTAACGCGAGGTGTATGTCCCCGCTGTAGCGCTCGAGCATTTCGCGTAAGTAGCGCGCACCCGCATCAATGTTCGTGCACGGTTCGTACAATTGCGACAAGCGAAAGATACCAAGGTGATTTGCCGTCGTCGGCCAGAGAATCTGCATCACGCCATGGGCGTTGGCCCTGGAGCGCGCCATCGGGTTGAAGTCGCTTTCGCCTCGTGCGACGGCAAGCAGGAGTGTCCAGGGCAGGTCGTACTCCAAGGCTGCTGTGCGAAAGCAGGTTTCGTGCGGAAAACGGTATTGCGGTACAGCGCCATTAGCCGTCGTTGCGTAGTATCGCCAGGCTGCAGCAGGGTCGGAGTCTGCCGACGCTGTGACTGGCATCGTCAGTACGGCGGTGAGCGTGGCTACTGCTGCTAAGGGGAACCTCATGAGTCTGGTAATTCGAGACCAGTCGCTGATGCGATGACCGACAGTTTGCTGAGACGTTCTTCTTCATCAGAATACGCAAACGTGACCTCGTATACGCCGGTTCTGATCTTGACGACGCGATAGTCATAGCCCGTGACCGCTTCGAGGCGACTCACGAAACCGTTCGCCGCAATCTGGCTGCCGAAAGGGCTCCAGAAGGAATGCCATTGAGATTCCATAGTGAACGGTTCTGCCAGGGCGACAATCGGCTGCGCGACCTCGGGCGGTGTATCGACTTGCAGAACGTCGGGTTCCGGTGATGACTTCAGCGCAATCGGGTCCAGTTCCGATTCCAGTTCCCGTTCCTGTTTCGGTTTCTGTTCCGGTTCCAGTTGCGGAATTGACTCCGGTTCGGACGATTGGAACCGGGGTATTCCAAGCACAATGAGCATGGCTGTTATTGCCATTGCTGAACCGACGAGAAAACCTGCAATCCTGGTCATGGCAGGCCTCCTAGTAGACGTTCCGGACCTGGATGGCCCGCCAGTCGACATGATCCCGCCACTGATCCATTGTCCTGGTGAACTCAGTCATCCAGGTCTTCAGCGACTCATCCTGCAGGCCGAATCTAACTGCCGTGGTGCATCGTTGCGGCAGTTGTTGCAAGAGCCGCGACACGACATGTGCTGCTTCGCTGTTGCTAATGGCGAGGGCGTAGTAAGTATCCCCCTTTGGCGCCAGCGACCAGTCGTCCGTACTGGTCGTGCTATCGGGAGACAGCACGCCGACAGGTAATGGCATGCTTAGGGATTCCCGCGCCCTCAGAACACGGGCCTCGGGACGATTACGACAGTCGATGCCCGACAGTCTGACAAGACCATGACTCTTCTGGTGATTGAGAAAGAACACGACGGCATCTCGTTCGGCCTCTATTCGCATGGCGGGACACCCGTTCGTGCGGCACCCGGAGTGCCCGGATGCCTGAATCAGCTGTGCCGATGACAGGACTGTTTGTTCGCCACGAGGCACTTCGAATTTATCGGCCTGGTGTTCGGCCACTCGCACATAGGCGCTCGCGTTCAAGGTCGGTAAATCGGAGTCGGCTTCAATTGGTGCGAGTGTTGCCCAATATTGTTGCAGACCTTTGTCGACTGCATGTGCCTCGCTGCGAAGCACGGCGTTTGCGCGCGTGGGGTCGTCGGTGAATTGCAGCCGGGCGAACCAGGCCAGGTTGTTACCAACGAGGTCAGTGGTGCCTTGCTGCAGTTTGTCGCCATCATCGGACACCAGCACAACGAATTCACCAGCCGTTTGCCGCATTGACGCGCAGGCGAGCTCGCGCGCCAGGCTTGCGGCCAGCAAGTCGGTTTGGGATTCGTCAAATGGTGCAGCTCGGTGTCCGCGGAAATACGGGTCGGCGCGGCTGTCTTCCATCAAGCGCACCTGCCCTGGCGTGAGTTCGCCTTGCCAGGTGAAATCGAGTCCGGTGACCCAGGTCTGGTCTTCGAGATCGAGTGTCCTGAGGTCGATTCGAACATCACGTTCGTCCACACGCGAAATCTGCAATCCGATAAAGTAGTCGACCGCATCCAGTGTACAGTCGACCCGAGCACCAGGTTCCTGTTGCGCGGCCATACGAATACCCGGGGTGTCGAAGACTGCTGCAGACAAACGATCGCGCAGCGACAACGCAAATGCGCTGCTGTAGGCGGCCGGCCGGTCATCGGAAAAAACCACGATCCGAATCGTCTCGCCCTTGAAACGCGGATGCTGCGCCAGATGACGAACGAGGGCGGGCGCCACCTGGATCGACACCCAGGTTTCAGCATCACGTGGCTTGGCATGTGCGTCCGGGAGGGCCAGTAGCGTGGCCAGGGTCAACGAGAGTGTAATAAGCCAGCGAAGCAGTCGCATCTCAGGTCTCCAGGCGCAGCTGCCCGTTGGCAGCAATATAGATTGCACCGTTACCGCCGGTCTGCATGAACTGGTCCAGTTGCTGCTGCATGCCGGCCGGTAATGTCACGCCCCACCGGACAGCCGAGCCGCTGTGCATACGCCGCAATGCGTTCGCTACGTCGTCAGGCACTGTCGACGAATCCATCTCGTGAAATTCATTCGGAGTAGCCGCAGGCCAGAAACTGAAACGTCCTCGATTGACATTCATACGCAAGGACTCTCCTGCGCTTATGGCGTACAGGCCGATCTCGTTGCGAGCCACGAGACGCGTCAGCGCAAGGTCATTCTCGAATTGCAGTGTGAATCCCTCTTGCTCTGTCGCCACAACAGGTGCTGGTGCCTGGAGCGGCTCTGCTTCCGTCACTGGTGCGGGTGTCGGGGCCGCTGCTGTCGGGAGTGGCTCGGGCTCCGGAACAGGCTCCGAGACTGGCTCCGGAACAGGCTCTGGAACAGGCTCCGGAACAGGCTCTGCGATGATATCGGGAAGCGGGTCAGGGACGGGTTCCACGGGCGCTGAGTTCAACGGGATACTCTGCACGAGCGCGAATATGGCGACCAGGCAAATTGCGAGTATCGCCATGAAGCGCATAACATCCGTCTGCAGGTCGGCGATGCCACCGGCTTCGCCGTCCGCGGCGCGTGTCAGAGGATACGACAAGGGAGATCGGCTCATGCCATGTCTCCGGGTCTTTCTGTTGTCAGCACACTTTTCTTTCCGAGGTGATGCTCGATACGTTCCAGCGTGGAGCGCATTGAAGATGTGTCGGAGCGCACGGCACGATCGTAGTGACGTTGCAGGGCTGTGCCGAGTGTTACGGCTTTGTAAACTCGCATCAGGTAACCGCCAATGCCGCCAAATATCGTTGTCGACAGTGCCAGCAGGATGCCGCCTTCGACCATGCGTTTGAGGATAGCTGAGGCGCCTTGTTCCACGGTCGAATCAGGATCACCGAGCGCGAATATCAGGGCGCTGCGCATGCCGATTGCAGTCCAGATGACACCCGTGCCAAAGAACAGCGTAGTCCAGATATCCGTCAGGTGGTCGAGTTGCACGATCCGATCAAGCGGACCATTGTCATTTAGTAATATACGAAGTCTGCCGAGGGTAAATATGAACACGAGCAGAAGCAGGGCAAAGACCGGAATAGATGAACCAAGATTCATGTAAGCCCAGTCAAGCCACGCGCCGACGTTCGGTGCGTGGTCGTCGGCAAATCGTATTACCCCGTAGCGACTGAGCACGTAGATCAGGGCGCCACCCCCAAGCAATGTGCCGACGGCACCGGCCGTCAGTCCGCGTAGAAATCGCTGCCCGTGGCCGTCCCGCATGAGACCACGTCCGCCTACTGGCCAGCCGAGCAGGCTGTGCAAGTTGCTTCCAGCACAAGCTCGACTTCCTGGAACAGTTCGTCGGCGCGATAGTAACCGTCGTTATCAAGACTGACCTTGAGCAGTCCGCGCTCTTTGTCACTGAGTTCGTGCTCCATGTCCAGCATGATGCGGTCGCGGCGCGGGCAGGTATGCGAACAGTTGTTGTAGTCGCTCTGCAGCGTCATGAATTTTACGTTGAAGTAGCGGTTGTAGTAGTCCTTGGCCTGGCGTTGGCTCAACAGGCCTTCTTCGGCAGACCAGACAAGGAACTCGCTGAATATGCGCTTGTTGCCGGGCTTCGGGTCACCCTCGGCCGTACGCAGCAGGTCGTCGTAATAGCGGTCGAAGTGTGCCGCACAACCCGATGCCAGTGAATCCTTGACGTCGTCAACAGCGGCGCCGAGATTACGCGTTTGCGGACTATCGCAAGGTGGCGGTGATGTCGCGCAGGAGGCGACTAAGAGGACCGATACGGCAGTGAGCAGGCTCATGGTTTTCATGGCGTGGTCTCCAGGAAATTGGGTTAGTTTTGCAGCGGGCTGCGATACGCTTGTTCGACGCTTCCCGGGGGCGGTCCGGCGACCGGCGCAAGCGCCGTATCGTCACCGAACAGGATGGTCTTCACGCCGCCGACAACCTCCATCATCTCGGGAGTAATGGTCCCGAATGACTGATTCAGTTGTTCGATGAGCGTGGCGCGCGCTATTTCCTCGCGAGTTCTGGCGATCAGCATGCTGGTCTCTTCCATGTCCAGGTAGATATCCGAAGCAAGGACAGCCAATGACTGGTCTGTGTGGCTGCTCGACGAGGCAACCAGTTTGTAGTATTGGCTGAAACGCTCACTGAGCCGCATGCCGGACCGTCCACGCAGGCTCGGTGTCGGTGCCGCCATGTCCTTGGGCGGGTTGCCACCGAGCAGTGTTTCCTGCAGCGTCCAGGACGTCATTTTATTTCCGAGTTCGCTGCGCAGCCGCTTTTCGAGGCTAAGCCGTGTGTTGTTGACGGTGTGTTCCATGTCCGGCAGGCGTTCTTCCATGATGCCGAGCATGTCGAGGTAGGTTGCGCCGATCTGCTTCGCGAGGCGCTGGCATCCCGGATCGTCCTCTGCGCCGTCGCATTTGCTCTCGAGATACAGCTGCTGCTGCTGATCCAGGCGGCCGATGACTTCCTGCAGACCGGTCTCCATTTCTCGTGCAACCGAACTCGTTTGTCGCAGGTCTTCGACTACAGTCGTAGGGAACAATCGAATTGTGGGTGTGTTGGCCTGAGCTACGGCAACCAGGAGTAGTGCCGTGGACGCGAGAATTCCGTGCGCCAGTCGTCGCCGGGATGTAGGTTCCATTTCGCCATCTCCCATGTTGATGGAATGCTGTTTGCGGTTCGGTGACCGCCAGTAAACAAGCTACGTGGGAGTGGCTGAACCAAACCTGAATAAGCTGAAGGAGATGGCCGTGTTGGGGTAGCATTGGTGGCTGCTTTCAGCCGCCCGTTACCCAAACCAAGAGCCGCTATGAAAAACAAGATCTACGTAGCCCCAATGATGGACTGGACCGATCGTCATTGCCGCTACTTCATGCGGCTATTGAGCCCGGGTGTTTTTCTGTACACCGAGATGGTGACGGCAAACGCCCTGCATTTCGGAGATGCGGAATCATTGCTCCGATACGATGACTCTGAACATCCAGTCGCCGTTCAACTGGGTGGCAGCGACCCGGTATTGATGGCAGAAGCCGCAGCGCGTGCGGCGAGTTCGGGTTACGACGAAATCAACATCAATGTGGGTTGTCCGAGCGACCGGGTGCAGAGCGGGCAGTTTGGTGCCTGCCTTATGGCGCAGCCCGACATTGTTGCTGACTGCTATTCAGCCATGAGGTCTGGTATCGATATACCTGTGACAGTCAAGACGCGAATAGGAATTGACGATCACGACAGCGATGAGTTCCTGACACGATTCGTGGATACCTTGTCGGCCGCCGGCTGTCGGAAATTCATCGTCCACGCCCGAATTGCGATTCTTGACGGATTGAGCCCCAAGGAAAACCGAACCGTGCCGCCGCTGAACTACGATCGTGTCTATCGGCTGAAGGAAGCCAATCCCGGCCTCGAGATCGTACTTAATGGCGGGATCTCGGAAATCGGCCACGTTGAGGACGTGCTCAAGCGCGTTGATGGCGCCATGATCGGTCGGCAGGCATATCATCACCCGTACTTCCTGGCCGAACTCGAACATCACATGAACCCGCAGGTGCCGTTACCTGGTCGACGTGATGTTGTTGAGCAGATGCTTCCCTATATCAAGCGTGAGCTCGCACAGGGTGAGCGACTTGGGCGAATCACCCGGCATATGGTTGGGCTGTTTGCGGGAATTCCTGGTGCACGCGCCTGGCGTCGCTACATCAGCGAGAATGCCTATCGTGACGGAGCGGGGACAGAAGTTCTGCTAGAAGCGCTGGATGCCATGCCAGTTGCAGCATAGAATATCGAGTTCACACGATATGCCGGAGCGATAGCCAATTCATGGGCGCTAAATCATTGAAGAAGAATAAAGGGCCAACGATGGCCGAAATGGCCGATATCCACGAGTTATACGAGGAGTCAGTTCAAAACGTCGAAAACGAAGTGAAATTCCTGAGCACCACATTTCGTGAGCTCAGAGGAAGGACTGCGCATACGTTTCGCGAAGATTTTTGTGGCACCGCCAGCCTGGCTTGCGAATGGGTGGGGCAGGGTGATGAATACTCGGCAGTCGGCGTCGATATCGATTCGTCCGTACTTGAATGGGGTCGACAGAATCGCGTGAACCGACTCGACACTGCGGATCAGGCGCGGGTTCGTCTGATCGAGTCTGACGTGCAGACGGTCGAGACACCAAAGGTCGACATACTGGTGGCCTTTATCTTCAGCTATTGGATCTTCGAAGAACGTGCGCAGATGGTTGCTTACATGCGTCGCTGTCTTGATGCTCTTGAGGACGACGGCGTCCTGTTCATGGATATGTTCGGTGGTCCCGAGTCGTTTGAAGAAACCCGTGAAAAGACGAAACATGATGGCTTCACGTACGTCTGGCACCAGGCCAGGTTTTATCCCGTAACAAATCACATGCAGTGCTACATCCACTTCAAATTCCCTGACGGTTCCAAGCTAAAGAAGGCATTCAGCTATGCCTGGCGCCTTTGGACCGCCCCGGAATTACGTGACATGTTGCACGACGCCGGTTTCACCAATGTGACAGTCTACTGGGAGGGCGAAGACGAAGATGGTGAGGGCAACGGCATATTCACTCCGAACGACAAGGGTGAGGCAGATCTCGCCTGGATAGCGTATATTGTTGCTGAAAAATGAAGCCCAATTTGTTCAAAAAAAGCTTCGTTATTAGGTAGTTACGGGCTCATTATGGCAAAGGATCTTGAAGTCGCGATTGTGTTTGCTGATGTTGTCGGCAGCACGCAGCTGTACGACAAGTTTGGTGATACCAAAGCCAGCGAGACAGTCGCCCTGTGCCTGGACACTATGAAAGACGCCACCCATCAGTACAACGGTACTGTTATCAAGACGATTGGTGATGAGGTTATGTCCACGTTTCCAACAGTTGAGGAAGCGATGGGTGCGGCCGTGATGATGCAATCGCGTATTTCGGCCGACACCAAGCAGGAAGACCGTATAACTGTATCGATTCGTATCGGTTGCCACTATGGTCCGGTCGTTCAGGAGCAATACGACATTTTCGGTGCTGCCGTGCACACGGCGAATCGCATGTCCTCGCAGGCCAAGGCTCGCCAGATCGTGATTTCCGGTGGCACAGTCGACCAAATGAGCCGCGAACTCAAGAAACAAACACGGCAGATCGACATCGCGACGGTTCGCGGCAAACTGGACGAAGTCGCACTGTACGAATTTCTGTGGAACCCCGAAGAAGCAACCAGCATGTTGCCGACCATCGAGTGGGAGAATCAGAAACGCAAGGCGGCGAAACTAAAGTTGTCGTTTCGCGACCAGACTATCGAAGTTAGTGACAGGCGCAAGAACGTCATTATGGGCCGTGCCGAAGACAACGATCTCGTGGTCAAGGGCAACCTGATCTCACGCATTCATGCCAAGGTCGAAATGCGCCGCGGGAAATTTATGCTTGTCGACCAGAGCACCAATGGAACATTCGTATTGAATTTGCTCGGCGAAGAGACTTTTGTACGTCGTGATTCGACGGAAATCAGCGGCGAAGGTACGATCGGCCTTGGCCGCGCCGAAGAACCCGGCGCATCGCTGGCAATACACTTCAAATCTGTCGAGTAGTCGCTACAGGGTCAGCCCGTGGGCCCTGACTCCAGCATTACGCCAGTTTCTCCAGTTCGGCAGCCATGTGCCGTTGTTCTTCCCGGAGCGCGTTGGGCACGTGCTTGCCGTACCCATCCAGATAGTCTGAGAAGTGCGAATTCTCGGTCCGCCAGTGCTCGACATCGACCGTGGTCAACGCCCGCATTACTTCCGCGCTTAAATCGAGACCGGTCGTGTCAATACCGCCGTCCTCGGGTAACAAGCCAATCGGAGATTCAACCGCTCCTACGCGATTTTCGCAACGGTCGATGATCCAGCGGAGTACACGCAGGTTCTCACCAAAGCCTGGCCAGAGGAAATTGCCGTCGTCGTCCTGGCGGAACCAGTTGACGCCAAAGATCTTTGGCAGCTTGTTTGTGCGGTCTTCGAACGACAGCCAGTGCTGCCAGTAGTCGCCGAAGTTGTAGCCGCAGAACGGCTTCATGGCCATTGGATCGCGCCGGATTTTGCCGACCTCACCTGCCGCCGCTGCGGTCAGCTTGGAACCGATGCTGGCACCAAGCATGACGCCCTGTTTCCAGTTCTTCGCCTCGTAAACCAGCGGTGTTACGGTCGCGCGGCGCCCGCCAAATACGATTGCCGAGATCGGCACACCTTCCGGTGCTTCGCTCAGAGATGAATAGCTGGGATTGTTGGTTGCGGCGATCGTGAAACGCGAGTTGGGGTGCGCGGCCGGACCGTTTTCCGGGTCATACTCCTGGCCCTGCCAGTCAAATGCGGGCTCGCCCACGTTCTTGCCTTCCCACCACGGTTTGTTGTCCGCTGTGCGCCCGACGTTTGTAAAGATTGCGTCACGATGGATCATGTCGAAGGCGTTCTTGTTTGTCTTCTCGTTGGTCCCTGGGACGACGCCGAAAAAGCCTGACTCCGGATTAATTGCGCGGAGCTGACCTGTCTCGTCGAGGTGCAACCAGGCGATATCGTCGCCGAGAGTCCAGATTTTCCAGCCAGGCAGTGACTCTGGCGGAATCAGCATGGCGAGATTGGTTTTGCCGCAGGCAGAAGGCAGGGCACAGGCAATGTAGTGCGTCTGCCCATCGGGGTTTTCGACACCCATGATCAGCATGTGCTCAGCCAGCCAGCCTTCGGTACGGGCCTGGTAGCTGGCGATACGCAGCGCATGGCACTTCTTGCCCAAGAGCGCATTGCCGCCATAGCCAGAACCAAAGCTCTTGATCGAAAGCTCGTGCGGAAAGTGCATGATAAAGCGTCGTTCCGGATCGAGATCGCCTGTCGAGTGCAGACCCTTGACAAATTTTTCTTCAGATTCGATTCGCGCCAGTGCCTCCGACCCCATGCGTGTCATGAGCTTCATGTTAGCCACGACATAGGGGCTGTCTGTGATTTCAACGCCACAACGGGAATACGGCGAATGGATCGGTCCCATGCAGTAGGGGATGACGTACATCGTACGGCCCTTCATCGCACCTTCGAACAAGGCGTCGATTTTTGCGTGGCCATCCGCGGGGCTCATCCAGTTATTATTCGGGCCCGCGTCCTCCTGTTCCTTAGTGCAGACGAAAGTCAGGTGCTCCACGCGAGCGACGTCGCTCGGGTCCGACAAGTGCAGGTAACAGTTCGGGTATTCATCTTGATCGAGTGGCGACAGTGTGCCATCCGCGGTCATCATGTCGATCAGCTTCTGGTATTCGATATCGGAACCCGTGCACCAGTGAATCTGATTGGGTTGAGTGCGGGCCGCGACCTCGTCCACCCACTGCTGGAGGCTCGGTAGTTGAGTTGTCATCGAAAGGTTCTCTGGATAGCCGTGCGCAAGGCGCACTACAGTTTTGTAGGGTGGGCAATTATACGGATTGCAAGCCAATATGCAGCCCGTATTTACCGCATTCGAAACTGTGAAACACAACCTATCCATGTAACCATTAACGGGTGACAGACCTTTCCGAGTTTTTTGGCGCGAACAGCCCCCTGAAGCAGCTACTGCCGGGTTTTCAGCCTCGTGCCGGGCAGGCGTGGATGGCCGAGGCCGTGGCTGAGACAATCGCGAACCTCGACAAACTCGTCGTCGAGGCCGGCACCGGAACCGGCAAGACATTTGCCTACCTGTTGCCGGCCCTGCAGAGTGGCCGCAAGACGATTATTTCAACAGGTACCAAGGCGTTACAGGATCAACTGTATCACCGCGACCTGCCATTGATCGGCAGGGCAATCGGGCGGCCGGTGGCGACAGCGCTGCTGAAAGGACGCGCGAACTACCTTTGCCTCGAGCGTCTCGATCACATCGCAGATGTCGGAGAGACACTTCTTAACGATCTCAATGCCGTGCACGAATGGCGCTATCGAACAGACAGTGGTGACAAGGCTGAACTGACCGAGGTAGCTGAGGATTCACGAATCTGGCCGTTCGTAACGTCGACTGTCGATAACTGCCTTGGCCAGAAATGTCCTGAATACTCCAAATGCCACGTTGTCAAAGCACGCCGCGCCGCGCAGGAAGCAGATCTTGTCGTCGTAAACCACCACCTGCTGCTTGCGGATCTCGCAATGAAGGAAGAGGGTTTCGTCGAATTCCTGCCGGGAGCGGAGGCGATAATCCTCGACGAGGCACACCAGATTCCTGATCTGGCTGTACAGTTTTTCGGTGTGTCACTTGGCACGCGCGAGATCGAAAGGCTGATCGATGAGGTTCGGGTCGCAACGGTTCCTTTTCGGCAGTCCGAATTACAGCGGCGTATCGATGCGGTGCAAACGGCGGTGCGAGTTCTCAGGGCCGAGGCGCCACGGGAAGAAGGCCGGCAACAACTCGCCGAAGTCATCGATCATCTTCGTGAACCCCTCGACACGCTGCGGCTTGCGCTTGCAGGTTTGAATACGGCACTTGCCGAGATCGCGGACAGCTCGGTCGAGCTCGACAAATTGCACGAACAACTGACGAGTATGATGGAACGACTGGTACTACTGGCTACCGATGATGCCTGGGACGGCCTGCGCTGGCTCGAGATCAATCCGCGCAGTCTGCGCATCAACCTGACGCCACTGGATGTGTCATCGACGTTGAACGGCCTGATCGACAATGCTCACCAGGCGTGGATCTTTACATCAGCCACACTGGCCGTGGGTGAAGATTTTTCGCATTTCGCAAAACGCATGGGCCTGGTAGATGTGGCAGGACTGACGTTCCCCAGTCCGTATGCGGTCGACCGGAACGGACTCATTTACCTGCCACCCGGGCTGCCGCAGCCATCCGAGTTCGGGCATACCGAATCGGTGCTCGAGGCCGTAATACCGCTGCTCAGGAAGACGGCGGGTGGAATGTTCTGCCTGTTCACGAGTCACCGCGCACTGAACACGGCGAAGAAGTGGTGCCGCACCCATAAAAAAAGTCTGGGTGGCCGGCAATTGCTGGTGCAGGGGAGTGCGCCCCGCGACGATCTGTTGCGCCGTTTTCGCGAGGCTGGCGACGCCGTTCTTTTGGGTACCGGCAGCTTTTGGGAGGGCGTCGATGTTCGTGGTCAGGCCCTGACGATCGTCGCGATCGACAAACTGCCGTTCGCGTCCCCGGCGGACCCATTGATGATGGCGCGGCTCGAGTTCATTCGTCGTGAAGGAGGCAATGGCTTCATTGAGCACCAGCTGCCACAGGCGGTGCTGGCAATGAAGCAGGGCGCCGGGCGCTTGCTGCGTGACCAGAATGACTACGGCGTTATTGTGCTCTGCGATCCGCGTCTGACCTCGAAAAGCTACGGCCGCACGTTCCTAAAGAGTTTTGAACCCATGCCCACGACCACATCGTTCGATGACGTGGCGGCTTTTCTTGCCGATCATGAAAGTAAAGGCGCAGTTGCGTGAAGCTACTGGCCCTCGATACATCATCAGTAGCCTGTTCTGTTGCGCTGCAGATCGGTGATGGCGTTGTTGAGCGACACGAAGAGCAACCGCGAGAGCACACGCGGCTGT
>CALZHX010000404.1 GCA_945787435.1 uncultured Woeseiaceae bacterium | reverse complement strand
ACTGTCCAGCGTGGTTGTCGGATAGGAAGAGCATTAAGCAAAAAAACCGGCCACGGCCGGGTCCCGAGAAAGCCTTGAGCGTCGAGCGGCGTTAATGGATGCAGTTAAGCACTGAAGCGGTGTATATTCTGCGGCTCGACGTTCAAACAGGTGGCAATCTTGGTTCTTAATTCCAAATTCTGGATTTCGTTCGCGGTGTTCCAGGTCGTTTTTGGATTCGCGGTATTTGCGATCACACGCGATTACTATACCCAGGACACGGGCACTGTCAGTGCTCATCCGCCGACGATCGGCCAATCGGCACCCGTATGGCCCAACCGCATCACTGAAACGGAAATCGCACGATTGAGCTCGCCGGCGTTGAGTGAGCCGACAATCCAGGATCCGTACCAGATTTCACGTCGGGCGAATGAATTTTTTGCAAACAGACAATATGAAAAAGCAGCGGAAATGTATGAGCGGCTGCTGGCGTTCAGTCCGAACGATGCAGAAATTTATAACAACCTGGGTCTGACCTTACATTATCTCGGTAGATCAACCGAGGCTCTCGGCAAACTCAACGAAGGTATCGCCATAGACCCGGAACACCAGAGAATTTGGCTGACGCTGGGATACGTCAATAGCCAACTCGGCAATACCGAACAGGCGCGCACAGCGCTGACAACTGCGACGCAGATCGGCAGCGACGAATCGATCCGACAATCGGCAACAAAAATGCTCGAAGGTCTGCCCTAGAATTTTCAGGCCCGGTCTCTATTCTATTTGCCGAGACGACCCTATTTTTTCCTTCGGGTCTTGTCCGCGTACATCTGCTCATCCGCGGCACGCAGCAAGTCGTCGATGTCCTTGTGTACTGCAGGATCAAACCGGACCCTGCCCACACTCCAGTCGATATGCTTGCTAAAGTCCGAATCCAGTCTTTCTGCCTGCGCACGCATGCTCGATAGCGCGCGATTGGCAGATACGCGCTGGCCGGCCATCATGACGACGAACTCATCGCCACCAATGCGTGCGACAACGTCGGAATTGCGAAAACCCTTCAGCAGCAGTTTGGCAAACGTTTTTAACGCTTCATCACCGGCCTCATGCCCAAAATTGTCGTTGAGGGCTTTGAAGCCGTCGAGGTCGAAGAAAAGCAATTCGACATCCAGGTTGTTTCGTTCACATAGTGGTAACAAATGGCTCGCGACCTGCTGAAGTCCGTGACGGTTCGCAATTTTGGTGAGTTCATCGACATTGATCTTCGCAGAAGAGGCGAGTTCATCGTCGACCAGCGCCGCGAAGTCTTTGAGTGTCTGCTCCTCGTGTGCCGAAAATTTACGCGGCTTGTTGTCGATCAGACATAGCGTGCCGATACGCCGACCGTCGGGCGAGTGCACTGGGTAGCCTGCGTAAAAACGAACGGTTGGATTGCCTGTAACGAGTGGGTTGTCGGCAAATCGCTCATCGGCGTGAGCGTCTTCAATGACAAACGCCCGCTCCTCCAAAATCGCATGGCCGCAGAATGACACCTCTCTCGGTGTTTGACAGGCGTCGAGCCCCTGTTTGGACTTGAACCACTGCCGATCCGAGTCGACGAGGCTCACCAGGCAAATGCCAACATCAAACAACCGGGCCGCCATGCGGGTTACCCGATCAAAGCGTTCCTCGGGGGCAGAATCCATGATGCGCAGCGAGTGGAGGCTCAGCAGGCGCACAGTCTCATCGAGAGGAATTGGCGGTTCTTGCATTTATCCTACTCCTGCTGACACGCATATCAGACCAGGTCACAGAGGCCCCAATATTAACATAAGCAGGCTCATGCGCTCTGGCAGGCGTGTGTACAGTTGTCGGCAGTTATCTACTCTTGGGTGCCGAACGGACTTTGCTCCGGGGCATTACTCGTTGATCAGATAAGGGTCGGAGATACTGAGTTTCTCCAGTTCTTCGACAACGATGTCGTATTGCTCGACGCCACGGATTGGCCCGACCCTGACCCGGTACAGTGCCGGCGCCACGGACGTGTCTTCAACGATGAAGGCGCTCAGGATGCTGGCGCCTTTTAGTTCTGCGAGGCGATTTTCGGCATTCTCCCGGCTGCCGAAAGCGCCGACCTGGAGGTAGATCCGGTTCTCGTCGATTTTTGGCGGTGCCGGATCAGGCGTTCGCGCTACAGGCGCCGGGGTCGTTGTCTGGCGCACAGGCCGGTCGCCCGAGGGTTCGTCAAAACTAATCGCTTCGACCTCGACCAGGCCGGTGCCTGAATTGACAATATCGAGCTTCAGGGCTGCTGAATAGGACAGGTCGATAATACGGTTGTGAACAAACGGGCCACGATCATTCACTCGCACGACGATGCTGCGGTTGTTGCTCAAATTACGTACGCGAACGTACGTCGGTAACGGCAGTGTCTTATGTGCAGCCGTCATCGCGTGCATGTCATAGGGCTCGCGATTCGATGTAAGCCTGCCGTGGAATTTCTTGCCGTACCAGGAAGCAACGCCACGTTCCTTGTAGCCAACGCTGCTTTTCATCACGGTATAGTTCTTGCCGAATACCTCGTAAACAGGTCCGTTGCCGTATCTGCTCTTTGGCTCCGGGCGAGGCACCGCGTCGCCGGGCAGGTCAGACATGCGACTGCTGCCGGATCGCGGTGGACCGTCCTTCGCTTTGTTGGAGCCACAACTCGCGAGCGTGATGCTCAGCAATATCAGTAAGAGGCGGGTCGCCTTACGACGCATCGCCACGAACTTTGAGTGCAATCTCCTGGCCAAGTTGGTGAACAGCGAGCCCGTACATCACGCTGTGGTTGTAGCGAGTGATGACAAAGAAATTATGGAAGCCCACCCAGTGCTCATCGCCATCTGCACCCTGGAGCGTCAGTAGCTGACTTGCGCTGTCGCCGGGCAGTGCCGTCGAAAACATCACGCCCATCTCGCTCAGTGACTCAACCGTCTCTTCGGGCTTCAGCACGTTCTTGGGGAACGGTCCCGACCAGCGGTCGCTGATCGTGGCGAGGCTCGTAACTTCTTCACCGGTATGCCAGCCATGAGCATTGAAGTAGTTGGCAATGCTGCCTGCGACATCTTTCCAGTCATTCCAGATGTCGCGTTTGCCATCACCGGTGGAGTCTACGGCGTATGCCCGGTAGCTCGATGGCATGAACTGTGGCCGCCCCATGGCGCCGGCGTAGGAACCGAACGCATCTGTCGCCTTCATATCTTCTTCGCGAACCAAAAGCAGAAAGTGTTCGAGTTCACTGCGAAAGAACTTCGAGCGCGGTGGATAATCGAAAGCGAGTGTCGCCAGTGCGTCGAGAACGCGGTGCCCACCTGTGATACGTCCGTAATACGTTTCAACGCCGATGATGCCGACCATGATCTCGATAGGAACGCCTGAGCGCGATTCAATATCTTCAAGCGCTTCACGATTCTCGCGCCAGAATTTCGCACCGGCGTTGACGCGTGCCTTCGTAATGAAGATGGGACGGTACTCGGCCCAGGTCAGCGTTTTCTCAGCGGGCTTGCTGATCAGTTCAATGATGGAGTCTTTTTTCTCCGCCTCGCCGAGAATATCGCGTAGCGTCTCGCGGTCGTAATCATACTGCTCGACCATGGTCGTGATGAACGCGTTCACGTCAGGGCGGTCAAGATCAGCGGCGTAAGCCGAACTCAGGGATAACAGCAGCAGAACGATACCGGCGGCAGATTGGTAGGTCATTAGTGCGGCAACAATTTCCGGTGCGAGTGAATGGACATCAGAATACCGAATCCGGCCAACAGCGTCACCATAGACGTGCCACCAAAACTGACCAATGGTAAAGGAACGCCGACAACCGGGACGAGGCCCGTGACCATGGCCGTGTTGACGAACACGTAAACGAAGAAGGTCAGGCTGATCGAGCCCGCCAGCAGCCGGGAGTAGGTGTCGGGCGCCTGCATCGCGATATACAGGCCTCGACCGATGACAAACACATACAGGCAAAGCAGTGCGAGTACACCGAGCAGGCCGAGTTCTTCCCCCATAACCGCAAAGATAAAGTCGGTATCGCGCTCCGGCAGGTACTCGAGCTGCGCCTGGGAGCCATTGGTCCAGCCTTTGCCGAACAGTCCGCCTGAACCGATCGCGATCTTCGACTGAATGATGTTGTAGCCCGCGCCAAGCGGGTCGCTGTCCGGATCGAGCAATGTCAGAACGCGCTGCTTCTGGTAGTCCTGCATGAAATTCCATAACAGCATTGCACCGGGGACCGAGAGAACGGCGAGTCCAAGCATCAGGCGGACAGGCAGGCCCGCGAGCACTATCACAATGAACCCGGATGCAGCTATCAACAGCGCTGTGCCGAGGTCGGGCTGGCGCGCGATCAGCAGGGTCGGGATCAGGATCATGACCGCAAGCAGCAGCAGTTGCCCGGCCCTCGGCGGCATCTGCCGGTCATGCAGGTACCAGGCCGCCATCATCGGCACGGCAAGTTTCATGATTTCAGAGGGTTGGAAGCGAATGCCGAGGTCAAGCCAGCGACGGGCACCCTGGCCGACTTCACCCGTCGTCAGGACCAGCACCAGCAAAACAGTGCCGCCCAGGAAGCCCCACGGGGTCCAGCGCCTCAGGAAATCGGGCGACATCTGCGCGGCAACAAGCATCGCAATCAGAGCCACGCCCAATCGAATGACCTGGTTCGTCCAGAGTCGCATATTTTCGCCAACGGCACTGTAGAGAACCACGAGACCAAGCGCGCAGATGAGCAGGATGCCACCCAGCAGTGGCCCGTCTATCCGCAGGCGGCGATAAATGCGTCCGACATCACTGAGTGGCGCCGCCTTGCCCGAGAACAGCCGCTGTGTGTCGCTAAGGCGCATCGTCACCGTGTCCGAGATACTCGTCCATGATTGCACGCGCTATCGGTGCCGCAACGCGACTGCCACTCGAGCCGTTTTCGATCACAACCGCGACCGCGATGCGCGGATTGTCGAGTGGCGCAAACGAGATGAACAACGCGTGATCACGCAGGCGCTCCTCGATTTCGTCTTCGTCGTATTCGTCTTCCTGTGCGACGGAATACACTTGTGCTGTGCCGCTCTTGCCCGCCATCTGGTAGGGCGCGTTGCCGCCAACAGCCCATGCCGTGCCGCGCACGCTTTGCATGACGTCGTGCATTCCGCCAATGATCGCGTTCCAGTGTTCCTCGCTGTCTATTCGCACGTCCTCAAGGCGATTCGGTGACACCAGTGAGCGTTCGCCCGTTAACGGGTCTTCAACAGCGGCAACCAGATGTGGTTCGTAACGAATGCCGCGTGTTGCCAGCGCGCCGGCGGCGACTGCGAGCTGCAGCGGCGTTGCGAGCATGTAGCCCTGGCCAATCGAAGCGATGACCGTCTCACCGTTGTACCAGCGCTGGTCGGTTCGCTCGCGAAATGCGCTGCGTTTCCACTCTTTTGAGGGCACGAGGCCCGCATGTTCGCCGCTGATATCGACGCCCGACTTATGGCCCAGCCCGAACTGGTCGAGGTAGTAGTGCATCCGGTCGATGCCAATATCGATACTGATTTCGTAAAAGTACACATCGCAGGACTGCTGCAATGCGTCGTGAAGGTCGACTTCGCCGTGCCCCTCGGGTTTCCAGTCTCGGTAGCGATGGGTCGTGTTCGGCAGCATGAAATAGCCACGGCACACGGTCTTGCGAGTCAGGTTCGTTGCACCGGTCTCAAGTGCGGCGAGAGCGAGCATCGGCTTGATCGTCGAACCGGGTGGATACGCACCGCGAATAGCCCGATTGAAGAGCGGTTGTGTGAGGTCGTTCTGCAGTCCGGAGAATTGCTTTGTGGACATGCCCAGCGCGAAAAGGTTGGGGTCAAACGTCGGCGCGCTGACAAGGGCGAGGACCTCTCCGGTCCACGGGTCAAGAGCGACGACAGCGCCACGACGTCCCTCCATTGCCCGCGTCGCAATTAATTGCAGGTCGAGGTCAAGACTCAGGTAGACATTGTGGCCCGGCGCGGGTGATTCATCCGTGGGCAATGAATCTGCCATCTCGCGGGAATCTGTCGGGATCTGCCGGCCCAGCGCATTTGAAATGACGTGCTGCACGCCAACATCACCGTGCAGGTCATTTTCGAAGCTGCTTTCGACGCCGGTCTTGCCAGTATGCGAGGTGCCGGCGTAATCCGAGCCGTCGAGTCGACCAAGGTCACTCTTGGACAGACCACCTACATAGCCGACGGCGTGGGCTACGGCCGCGCCGTGCGGGTAGTGCCGGACGAGACGAGGTTGGAAGTCGACGCCCGGAAACCGCGGCCGCTGAATCGCAAAGTTCGCGATTTGCTCCTCGCTGAGACGAAAATTGAGTGTCACCGGCTTGAAGCGCGGCCCGTTGTCGATGAGTTCGTTGTAGGTCGGGATGTCCTCGGCGACGATCAGGTCCAGGTTGGCCAGTCGCTGCAGCGTGTCATCGATGTCGGAGACCTGCTCGGGGAACAATTCAAGCTGGTAAGCGGGCAGGTTCTCGGCCTGTACGCGGCCCTTGCGATCAAACACGAGCCCGCGAATGGGTGGCATGGCTTCGATACGGACACGATTGCCCTGCGATTGCGCCGCGAAGACTTCGTACTCGAAGACCTGTAGCTGCACGAGCCGCGCAACAACCGTACCCAGCAGGAGAGTGGAAACGACAGCCGCCAGGACGACACGCGCTATAAACAAGCGTCGCTCGGAGTGGTGGTCCTTGATGGGTGACAAGAGGTCCACGTCTGCTGCCTCGATCTAACGCCCGTGTTGTGCGCGCAGGCGCACGCCGGATAACAGCAGGGTAACGACCGGCCAGAACAAGGTGCCCGTGATGACCGGCCCCCAGTAACTGACGAGCGGCGCATCTACACCGGCAACGCCGTTGATCCAGAACAGAATAAACTGGTACAGCGCAAGAATCGCAAACACCGTCGCGGTGAGTTGCTGCATCGGGAAGACGCGCATCAGCAGGTGGAAGCGTACAGTGATGAAGACGATGAAGCACAGCGCGAGCGCATGCTGACCGAGTATCGTTCCCTGTGCGACGTCGAGGACGATGCCGATCATCCAGGCCGTGCCGACGCTCCACGTGCGTGGCAACATCATGGCCCAATATATAAGTGTCAATGCGACCCAGTCTGGCCGAAACGGCATGGCCCATTCGGGCAGGGGCATGACCATGAGCATCAGCGACACGATAATTGTCAGGATGACAGGCAGTCTTCCCGAGTGGCCGGCCCTACTCATCGTCTGGCTCCTCATCGCCCGGTTTCTCGTCGCCCGGTTTCTCGTCGCCCGGCTCTGCGGAAGACCAGATCAGCATGACTTCACGTACCTGGTCGAGCGCCGCAGCCGGCGTCGCTGTCACGTCCGCGAACGGTTCCTGCGGGATCCGGTTAACCGTATCAACGACGGCGACCGGATAACCTGCCGGGAACGCGCCACCCAGACCGGAGGTAACGAGCAGATCCCCTGACCTTATGTCGGCGTTGTTCGTGACGAACGGGAGAACCAGCCGGCCGAATTCGCCAGTGCCATTGGCAATCGTGCGCAAGCCGTTGCGATTGACCTCAACGGGCAGGGAATGACTCGGGTCCGAGATGAGCATGGCCTGCGACGTTGTCAGGCCGGTTTCGATGATCTGGCCAATGACGCCAGCCACATCGACGATGGCCTGGCCATCGTAGGCGCCTTCGCGCTCACCAATATCGATGACGATGTTGTGTCGGTAGGGGTTGGCGTCGACCGCCATGATCTCTGCCACGCGCACCTCATCCCGAACCTGCGCCCGTGCTTCGAGCAGATCCCGCAGCCGTGCGTTTTCGGCTTCCAGCGCGGTCATACGCTGCAGTCGCGCATTGGTCAGGAGGCGTTCGGCCTGCAGACGACTGAGTTCGAGCTGCAATTCATTGCGATCGGCCGTACCGTCGCGAACCCATTCCCAAAGCCGAAAGGGTGCGTCGACGATGACTTGCAGCGGGTAAACGGCTGCGCCAATCGCCTGGCGCACGGCGCCGAGATGATCCTGGCGATGATCGAACACCATCAGGACGATGCTGGCGAACAACAGGACGATGAGCCGAACACCCAGGGCAGGAATTCTTGCGGGATTACTGCTGTCGGTTCTGGAAGCGACCATACGTCACCCAGGCCCGGAGTCTGACTTACTCGAGTCCGAAGACCGCGGGCCCATGCTCATCAATGAGTTCAATCACTCGTCCGCCGCCACGCGCCACGCAGGTCATGGGATCGTCAGCGATGACGACTGGCAGGCCCGTTTCTTCCATCAGCAGCTTGTCGAGGTCGCGCAGCATCGCGCCACCACCGGTCAGGACGATACCGCGTTCGGCGACATCGGCACCGAGTTCGGGCGGCGTCTGCTCGAGCGCTTCCTTAACGGCGCCAACAATTCCCTGCAGCGGCTCCTGCAGTGCCTCCAGAATTTCGTTGCTGTTCAGCGTGAAGCTGCGCGGCACACCTTCGGACAGATTGCGGCCCTTGACCGAAATCTCGAGGACCTCCTGGCCGGGGAATGCGGAGCCGATCTCGTGCTTGATGCGCTCTGCCGTTGCCTCACCAATCAGGATGCCGTAGTTGCGGCGCACATAGTTCGTGATGGCTTCATCGAAGCGGTCGCCGCCGATCCTGACGGATGCCGCGTAGACGATGCCGTTAAGAGAGATGACAGCGACCTCCGAGGTGCCACCACCGATGTCGAGGACCATGGAGCCGCGTGCCTCGTGCACGGGCATACCGGCACCGATGGCTGCGGCCATCGGCTCATCAATCAGGTGCACCTTGCGGGCGCCGGCGCCTTCCGCCGATTCGCGAATTGCCCGCCTTTCGACCTGGGTTGATCCGTAGGGGACACATATGAGCACGCGCGGACTAGGACGAAAATATCGCGAGGCATGGGCTTTGCGATTAAAGTGCTGCAGCATCTTCTCGGTCACCGTGAAATCGGCGATAACGCCGTCTTTCAGGGGACGAATAGCGGTGATATTTCCAGGCGTGCGACCCAGCATGTTCTTGGCCTCCATGCCGACGGCCTCAACAGCGCGTCCGCCACGACCGGTATCCTCGCGAATAGCGACTACAGAGGGCTCGTCGAGCACGATGCCGTGGCCACGCGAGTAAATCAGCGTGTTGGCGGTACCGAGATCGATTGACAGGTCATTGGAGAAATAACCCAGAATGTTCTTGAACATGAAGGGGTAAGGTCCCGAAAATAAGATTAACGCGCTAATCTAACAATGCGCACGACATAGCACAAGGCGCCGTGTATCATTGCGTGCGCCTCGCCGGACGGCGATGACGCACCAGGAAAAAGCAGGAATTCCCCGTGTCACTCGATAAAGATCAGGTCCAGCACATCGCAATGCTGGCGCGACTCAAACTGGCCGATGACGAGTTCGCTGAAACCGTCGACAAACTGTCCCGAATCGTGGATTTCGTGGACCAGTTGTCGCAGGCGGACACCGGCGATGTCGTGCCGATGGCCCATCCGCTGAACCAGGCCCAGCGCCTGCGCGCGGACGCGGTGACCGAGACTGTCGATCGGGACCATTTCCAGGAAAATGCGCCTTCGGTCGAGGGTGGTTTTTACCTTGTGCCGAAGGTCATCGAGTGATGAGCGGGGACCTGCACGCACAAACCCTGACTGAACTTGCCGCAGGTCTCGAGCGGGGCGATTTTTCGTCGCTTGAGCTGACCGGGAACCTGCTTGGCCGCATCGACAGCCACGATGCAGCACTCAATGCATTTGTCACGGTTACAGCCGAACGCGCGCTCGCCGCGGCGAAAAGTGCCGACGAAGCGCGGGCGGCAGGCAAGGCCGGAGTGCTGAATGGCCTGCCACTGGTTCACAAGGACATTTTCTGTACCCGGGACGTGCTCACCACTTGTGGCTCTCGCATGCTCGAGAATTTCATCTCGCCCTACGATGCGACCGTGGTCGGGAAACTGGCTGCCGCAGGCGCCGTTATTCTCGGCAAGACCAACATGGACGAGTTCGCGATGGGTTCGTCGAACGAGACGAGCTACTTCGGACCCGTCAAAAACCCCTGGGATCTCGAATGCTCGCCGGGCGGCTCGTCGGGCGGTTCCGCCGCAGCGGTTGCGGCACGCCTCGCGCCCGCGGCGACAGGCACGGATACTGGTGGTTCGATTCGCCAGCCTGCGGCCCTGACGGGTACCGTCGGCCTGAAACCGACCTATGGGCGCGTATCGCGCTACGGCATGATCGCGTTCGCATCGAGCCTCGACCAGGCCGGGGTTATTACGCGCTCGAGCGCGGATGCAGCCCTGCTGCTCGGTGTAATGGCCGGATTCGACGAGCGTGATTCGACCAGCATCGATCACCCGGTACCGGATTACACGGCGGCGCTGTCAGGTTCGATCAAGGGACTGCGTGTGGGCGTCGTGCGCCAGCATTTCGATGACGGCCTCGATGAGAAAACCGGCGCGGCGGTTCACGAAGCGCTCGCGGTGCTCGAAGCTAACGGTGCAATACTGACTGAGGTAGACATGCCAAACCTCGACCTGTCGGTGCCGACTTACTACGTGGTGGCCCCGGCCGAGTGTT
>CALZHX010000403.1 GCA_945787435.1 uncultured Woeseiaceae bacterium | reverse complement strand
CGACTTCCATCGTTACGAGCGGCTCGCCGGTCTCGGGATTAAACAGTGCAATAAGCGCCATATGAGTCTCGAGACCTTTGCCCGAATTGCCCGGATAAAACGAAACGAGTTTTGCGCCCATCGCTTCCGCGCTGACGGCCGTCATACCACCGAAGTACCCGCCGTGAGGTTCGACACTCAGAATTCGTCGCGCCGGTTGTGCAATAAGGCCGGCAGAGTAATCGATCATGGCTTGCCGCATGCTCGGAATCAGCTCCTTCATGCGAAGAACTTTGGCCACGGCCGCTTCATCAAGATACGGAATGTTCATTCGGGCTCGTCAGTGCGGTTCCAGCATCCGTCCTGCCAGTAGTGCGAGCGGCAGTTTCGTGGTTGCGACAAGAAAGCCACGCGAATGACATTGCCGTTTGGCGGTGTGCTCACAAGTTTACCTGCCAGCGATGTAGCTGCACGGGCGTCCCCGCAGGAAATCGCGACTCGCTGATCGGCAATTCGACATAGCCGTCCGTTCCGGACAGCGACGCAAAGTCACCTGACGTGTTGGTCTGCACGGGCATGGCCAGTACCTGGCCACCGGTATTGGATATCAGTCGCGCTGGCAGAAAGCACGTCAGGTTCGGTTTGAACGTGACGTCCTGGGCCAGGGCGGCAAACTCGGGTTGCCGATCTCCCTGTGCGGATGCCCTGGCAAGTGCCGGAATCACGTATTGGCGGCAACACACCAACGTGGACACCGGGTTGCCAGGCAGAGCGAACACCACCTGATTGTTCGGCCCGATGCCAAACCACATTGGTTTGCCTGGGCGCTGGCTAATCTTGTGGAATACGACCTCTACACCCAAGTCTTTGAGTACCTCAGGAATGAAATCGGCTTTTCCCATGGACACTCCACCGGACAGGATCAGCACATCCGCTGCATGCAGGTGCTCGCCGATTTTTTCTCGAAGTAACCCAGGTTCGTCGATCAGGTGATCGTGTTCGTTGTTCGTGAAGCCATAATTTTCGAGCATCGCGATCACTGCGGGACCATTTGACATGCGGATTTGCTGCGGTTCGATTGGCTCGCCCGCTGGAACCAGCTCGTTGCCCGTCGAAATCACTCGTATTGCCGGGAGGCGACTAACCTCGATGTCGGTCAGGCCGGCGGAACTGATGACCGCAATGTCCATCGGCGTGATGCGCTTACCGGTTTTCAGTAGCTCGGTACCCTCTTTGTGGTCGGAGCCACGAGAATGGATGAATCGCCTTTCGCGGACTTCGTAGTTATCCTCGAG
Organism: uncultured Woeseiaceae bacterium; assembly: GCA_945787435.1. GTDB lineage: Bacteria > Pseudomonadota > Gammaproteobacteria > Steroidobacterales > Woeseiaceae > UBA1847. Next base: position 3,584 of record CALZHX010000403.1, on the reverse strand, counting down.
CGAGACGACGCCGTCGGCGACGGCGATGCGCTCGACCGGGACGATACTGTCCGCGCCCTTTGGAAGTGATGCCCCCGTCATAATCTCGATGCACTTGCCTTGTTCGAGCGAAAGCTGCTTGTCGCCAGCCGCCTGTGTTGCCTGGACAGGAAAGCTCCTCGTTCCGGCGTCATAGTCGCCGAACGCGATCGCGATGCCGTCCATCATGACCCGGTCAAAAGGTGGCTGGTCACGTTCGGCGACAATGCTCTGGCGCAACACGCGCCCCGTAGAAGCGTTGCTCGAAATCGACTCAGACTCGAAGGCCGGCAGAGAGGCCAGTATGGCGTCGCGAGCTTCGCCGGTCGTGATCACGACGCGGTCAGCTCCGCTCTCTCGAAATAGCGCGATGGCCGATGTCTCCGCGGAAATACATATCGTCCCAATTGATCTTGTTTACGGCCGCATAGGATTCTGTTGCCGCCTGCTCTACGGTGTTACCCAGGCCAACGACACAGAGGACGCGGCCGCCACTCGTGACAATGCCATCCTCGCCTGCGGCGGTACCGGCGTGGAAAACTTTCTGTGTCTCGCTATCGGCGTCATCGAGACCCGTGATCAGGTGACCCTTGGCATAGTTTTGGGGATAGCCCCCGGCAGCCATGACGACGCCCAGTGATGCACGCGGGTCCCAGTCGGTTGTCTGTTCACCGAGGGTGCCATCGAGAGTCGCTTTGCACAGAGCCGCAAGATCCGATTTCAGGCGCGCCATTATTGGCTGCGTTTCCGGGTCGCCAAACCGGCTGTTGTATTCGATGACCTTCGGCGTGCCATCGGCCATGATCATCAGGCCGGCGTACAGAAAACCGAGGTAATTATTGCCGTCCGCCTTCATGCCCTCGAGAGTTGGCCGAATCACGAGGTCCATGACCTTCTGTTCGATGTCCGGTGTCACCACCGGTGCTGGTGAGTAGGCTCCCATACCGCCGGTGTTGGGACCGACATCGCCCTCGTCACGTGCTTTGTGATCCTGTGATGTCGCCATCGGTACGACCCTGGTGCCGTCGGTTATGACGATGAAGCTCGCTTCCTCGCCAGCAAGGAACTCCTCAACGACGATGCGATTACCTGCATCGCCGAATTTGTTGCCAGACAGCATGTCGGTGGCCGCCTGTTCGGCCTCTTCGAGGGTCATCGCGACGATCACACCTTTGCCGGCCGCCAGGCCATCGGCCTTTATGACGATCGGCGCGCCTTGCTTGCGGATGTAGTCGAGCGCAGCCTCGAGTTCGAAGAAATTCTGGTACGCCGCGGTTGGAATGTTGTGCCGTGCCAGGAAGTCTTTGCTGAATGCCTTGGAACCTTCGAGCTGGGCGGCAGCGGCCGATGGGCCGAAGCAGGACAGGCCGAGCTCAGTAAAACGATCGACGATACCGGCGACGAGCGGTGCTTCAGGGCCAACGATCGTCAGGTCGACGTTTTCTGACTGAGCGAGGCTTGCCAGCGCTTCGATGTCGTCGGAGGATACGTCGACATTGCGGACTTTTGCTTCGAGCGCGGTGCCTGCATTGCCTGGCGCCACGAGTACCTCACCGACATCGACAGACTGCGCGCACTTCCAGGCGAGTGCGTGTTCGCGACCACCGCTGCCGATTACCAGTACCTTCATTAGTGCCGGAAGTGTCGCATGCCCGTAAACACCATAGCCAGACCATGTTCGTTGGCAGCCTGGATAACTTCGTCGTCGCGCATCGAACCGCCGGGCTGGATAATCGCAGCAATGCCGGTTTCCGCGGCCGCATCGATGCCGTCGCGGAATGGGAAGAAAGCGTCAGACGCCATGACCGAGCCCTTGACCTCGAGCTCTTCGTCTGCGGCTTTGATTGCGGCGATTTTGGTGCTGTAAACACGGCTCATCTGGCCCGCACCAACACCGATGGTCATATTGTCCTTGCAGAAGATAATCGCGTTGGACTTGACGTATTTGACCACAGTCCAGGCAAACAACATGTCTTCGATCTGTGCGGGTGTCGGTGCCTTGTCGGTAACGACCTTCAGGTCGTCGACAGTGATGCGTCCCATGTCGCTGCCCTGTACCAGCAATCCGCCGGAGACTTTTTTGAAGTCGAAGCTGTCGGCCGACTCCGCCCAGTCGCCCGTGCGCAGGACCCTGACGTTCTTTTTTTCCTTGAGTATCTCGGCTGCATCGCGTCCGATCTCGGGCGCGACAATGACCTCGACGAACTGACGATCGATAATCGATTTTGCGGTGGTCGCATCGAGCGGCCGGTTGAAAGCGATGATGCCGCCGAACGCCGATGTCGGATCGGTCTTGAAGGCATTCTCATAGGCCTCAAGGATGCCACCGGCTACGGCGACGCCACATGGGTTGGCGTGTTTGACGATTACACAGGCCGGCGCGGCGAACTGTTTGACACATTCGAGCGCCGCATCACTGTCCGCGATGTTGTTGTATGACAGGGCCTTACCCTGTAACTGACTTGCTGTCGCCAGTGCCCCCCTGGGCGCCTGCTGGTCGATGTAGAAGGCCGCTTCCTGATGCGGGTTCTCGCCGTAGCGCATACGTTGCACGAGACTGCCGGAGTACAGGATACGGTCACCAAGCGAGTCTTCACCGAGTGATTTGGACAGGTACTTCGTAATGGCCGTGTCGTAACTCGCTGTATGTGCAAACGCTTTGGCTGCGAGCGCACGGCGTGCATCGAGTGACAGCAAGTCGCTCTGCAACGATTCAAGTACGTCATCATAGTCATCGGGGTCGACGACCACGGCCACGCCATCGTGATTCTTTGACGCAGCGCGAATCATCGCCGGGCCGCCGATGTCGATGTTCTCAATGGCATCGTCGATTGTCGCATCTGCACGAGCGATGGTCTGCTCGAACGGGTAGAGGTTAACGGCGAGCAGGTCGATGGGCTCGATATCGTGCTCTTCCATGACAGCTTCGTCGGTGCCACGTCGGCCGAGCAGCCCGCCGTGGATTGTCGGGTGCAGTGTCTTCACACGCCCATCCATGATCTCGGGGAAGCCGGTTTTTTCGGAAACCTCGATAACGTCGACACCGGCGTCGCGTCTTGAGCGGCAGGTACCGCCGGTGGAGAGGATTTCAATGCCGAGGTTGCTAAGGCCTTCCGCAAAAGGAATCAGGCCACGCTTGTCGGATACGCTAATTAGCGCACGTCGCACGGTAAACATTAATGCACCTGGAGTAAATTACTGAATTAAAAAGAATTAGTGAATCAGAGAATAGGACCTGAGTTTCTTCCGCAGCGTGCCGCGGTTGATGCCCAGTATGCCGGCCGCCTGGCTCTGATTGCCGTGTGTAAAATCCATGACAGCCTTGAAAAACGGCCGCTCCACCTCGCCCATGACGAGATCGTAGAGATCGCCCGGACGGTCTCCGCACAGGCTGTCGAAATAACGGCTAAGTGCTTCTTCGGTATGCTTGTGGAGTGGTTTGCTCTTCTTCGAGGCTTGGAGAATCGGGTTGATCTTGTTCTTATTATGGGCCACGTTGGTCAATCCTGTAGCGACTACGCTGCGATGGAAATACCCCCTCCCTCTCGATCGAAGTACTCCCGCGT
>CALZHX010000402.1 GCA_945787435.1 uncultured Woeseiaceae bacterium | reverse complement strand
CGCGAACCGGGATGCCCGCTTTTTCAAGCGTCGCTATCCCCCGACCATTCACGTCCGGATTCGGGTCCTGGATGCCGACCACTACGTCGGCCACGCCAGCTTCGATCAAGGCGTCAACACACGGCGGCGTCTTGCCATCATGTGAGCAGGGTTCGAGAGTGACGTAAGCGGTTGCGCCTTTCGCGGCGGCCCCCGCTGCTTCCAGCGCATTGATTTCAGCATGCGCCTCACCGGCAACCTTGTGCCAGCCCTCGCCAACGATGTCGCCGTCTTTAACCAGCACGCAACCCACCATCGGGTTCGGGTGTGCCGTGAACAGGCCTCGCTCCGCGAGACGCAGCGCCTGCGTCATGAACGCGGTATCGGCCTGATCACTCATGGATTACTTTTTCTTCTTGCCCAGAAGTTCGGGCAGCAGAGACATCTGCTCGCGTGAGGCGGCAGTCTCGGAAATGCGCTGCAGGCGTTTGATCTCTTCCTCAAACTCGGTGATGTCCTGGAAGCGGCGATAGACAGAGGCAAACCGGACATAGGCGACCTCATCGAGGTCGTGCAATTCCTGCATGACAAGTTCACCGACCAATCTTGAGGGAACTTCGCGATCGCCCATGGTGCGAAGGCGATGCACGAGGCGGCCAATGGCCTGTTCGACTTCGTCACTTGGCACCGGACGCTTCTCGAGCGCACGAATCATGCTGTTGCGCAGCTTGGATTCGTCAAATGGCTGTCGACTGTTATCGTTTTTCACGAGCCGCGGCATGACAAGCTCGGCCGACTCAAACGTGGTGAAGCGCTCGTTGCAATCGAGACACTGGCGGCGCCTGCGAATTTGCCTGCCCTCACCCGCGAGGCGGGAGTCGATCACCTTGGTTTCTTCGTGGCTGCAGAACGGGCAGTGCATGGGAGTTTAAGCGTATACGGGGAATCGTTTACAAAGGTCGAGGACCTGGCCGCGTACGCGCTCGATCGTCTCTTCGTTATTAATGTCGTCCAGTATATCTGCAATCCAGCCCGTAAGCTCACGGGTCTCATCAGAACCCATACCGCGTGTCGTAATAGCGGGTGTGCCGAGACGCAGGCCGCTGGTTACGAACGGCGATTGTGGGTCGTTGGGCACGGCGTTCTTGTTGACTGTGATATTGGCGCTCCCCAGGGCGGCATCGGCATCTTTGCCGGTAATGCCTTGATCAATCAGGCTCACGAGCATCAGGTGATTGTCGGTGCCACCAGAAATGATGGGGTAGCCACGCTCGGCCAGCACGCTCGCCATGACCCTGGCATTCTCAACAACCTGCGCCTGGTAGTCCTTGAATGAAGGCTCCATGGCCTCCTTGAACGCTACGGCCTTCGCTGCTATCACGTGCTCCAGCGGCCCGCCCTGTGTGCCTGGAAATACCAGCGAGTTGAACTTCTTGGTGAGTTCATCGTTCTTGCGCGCAAGAATCAAGCCACCACGCGGACCGCGCAGTGTTTTGTGCGTCGTCGAGGTAACGACGTCAGCAAGCGGTACCGGGTTCGGGTAATGACCTGTGGCAACGAGACCGGCAACATGCGCCATATCGACCAGGAGGTATGCGCCAACGCTATCGGCAATATCACGAAAACGCTGCCAGTCAACAATTCGTGAGTACGCCGAGAAACCCGCGACAATCATCCTGGGCTTGTGTTCTTGAGCCAGAGCCTGAACCTGGTCGTAGTCGATCTCCGCAGTGTCCGCATTGAGGCCGTATTGAAATGCGTTGTAGTTCTTGCCGGAGAAATTGACCTTCGAGCCGTGCGTCAGGTGACCCCCTTCGGCAAGGCTCATGCCCAGAACCGTGTCACCCGGTTCGCAGAGCGCCATGTAGGCCGCGCCATTTGCCTGGGAGCCCGAATGTGGCTGCACGTTCGCATAGTCGGCGCCAAACAGTGTCTTGGCGCGTTCAATGGCCAGCGTTTCCGAGCTATCGACATGCTCGCAACCGCCATAGTAACGCTTGCCCGGATAGCCCTCGGCATACTTGTTGTTCAGTACGCTGCCGTTGGCCTCGAGAACACGCGGGCTCGCATAGTTCTCGGAGGCAATGAGCTCGATGTGCTCTTCCTGTCGGCGTTCTTCGGCGGCTATGGCGTCGGCGATTTCAGGATCGAATGATGCAAGCGTCGTTGTTGTGTCGAACATCTGGCGGGTACTCCGAGGCGGGGGGCGTCGCGAAAGATGGCGATGTTACCTGTTGCGTCAGGTTCTAACCAGCCTCGACAAACGACTGCACTACACGGGTCCATGCGCGAGCGAGGTTGTGCCGGTTGTAGCCACCGCCACCTGTGCCGACGATACGCCCGCCGCAGTGCTTGTCGGCCAGTGCACACAAGGCAGCCGCGGCATCAGCGTGCGCCTGCTCGGTGTAACGAAGATGCGTAATGGGATCACCCTCAAGGCTGTCAGCCCCACACTGGAACAGGATGAACTCAGGCTGTGCATGGTCAACATAAGACTCGATGCGCGACCAGGCTTTTTTGAACTCATCGTCGCCCGCGCCAGGCTGCATCGCGATATTGAGCTTGGTGCCACGTGCACGTCCGGTGCCTGTTTCGCTCTCGGCACCCGTGCCCGGGTACAGATATCGCCCGTCCTCGTGAACATCGGCAAAAATCAGGTCAGGGTCATCTTCGAAGCCGTAAAACATGCCATCGCCATGGTGCGCATCGATGTCAATGTACGCGATTCGCCGCAGGCCGTGTTTCTGCCGCAGGTGCTCGGCGGCGACACCGCAATCGTTAAACACGCAAAACCCCGCTGCGCAGTTGCGGCCGGCGTGGTGCAAACCGGCAATTGGAACGAACGCTCGTTCGGCGTCCCTTCGCATAATTGCGTCAACCGCAGCGAGAGTAGTGCCAACGACAGTGGAAGCCGCATTGAAAATGCCGGGCAGTGCAGGAGTATCGCCGTCATCGAGAAATCCTTTTCCCTCAGATGACATCCGCGATACTTTGTCGATGTAATCAGCTGTGTGAAACAACAACAGGTCGTCGACGCTGGCGGCTCGCGGCGCAGTGTACTGGATGGAGTCACCCAGTCCAGCTTCGGCCAGCTCGTCATGAAACACACCATGCCGGTCCAGCCCGAAAGGATGCGGGTCACCGAAGCCGTAGCTGGCAAGTTCCTCACCCCTGTAAACCAGCACTGGCTCGGCCATGGTCCATTTGCTAAAACTACGGTCGCGCCAGCATACCGAAGAGGCCAATAATCACAAATCGGCGGGGCGTAGGTAGTAGCCCGAATTGCTACCTACTCGCTCAAACAGCGAGAATACTTGTAACTCTGGCGCAAGCTCATGCAGCTTGGGGATTGCGATCTTGACTTGGGAAATGTGCGAGCGATTTGGCTTTGATGCCAGCGCGATAGCCCGTCGCGTGCACCTTGTCGGCCTGGCGGGAACCGGTAATCTCGGCCTGGGCCT
>CALZHX010000401.1 GCA_945787435.1 uncultured Woeseiaceae bacterium | reverse complement strand
CGTCTTTACTCGTTCGAAGCGATATAAAACCATTGAAGGGAAAGTGAGCTCGACGGAAAGCGGTTTGCCACTTTTTATACTTCGCCTTCGCAAGTTGAAAGATACGGAAGGGTTTATTGGCGGGTACGTTTAGAAGTTCGTACCGGAAACCGCTAGTCGCGTTCGTCAATTACCCGTACGGCCTTTCCTTCGGATCGAGCAACTGCACCGGGCTCGCAGACTTCGATGCCGGCGCTCACACCAATATAGTCCTTGATGCCTTTTTTCAGCTCGCCGGCGAGCATTGCATCATCGGCGTCCGTCGCCCCCGGTGTTTTCTCTACCTGCACTGTGATGACGTCGAGCTGGCCGTCACGAGAGACCCTGATCTGGTAGTGCGGCGCAAGACCGCTGACAGCCAGCACACGTTCTTCAATCTGCGTCGGGAATACGTTAACGCCACGGATAATCAGCATGTCATCCGAGCGCCCTGTGATCTTGTCCATGCGGCGCATGGTTCTCGCGGTACCCGGCAGCAACCGCGTCAGGTCGCGCGTCCGATAGCGAATTACCGGGAAAGCCTCCTTGGACAACGAAGTGAACACGAGTTCGCCGATGTCACCGTCGGGCAGCACTTCACCGGTCTCCGTGTTGATGATCTCGGGGTAGAAATGATCTTCCCAGATCACGGGCCCGTCCTTGGTCTCGATGCATTCATTGGCGACACCTGGACCGACGACTTCCGACAGCCCGTAGATATCGATTGCGTCCAGCCCGCATCGCTCCTCGAGTTCCCGGCGCATCGAGTCACCCCAGGGTTCAGCGCCGAAGATTCCGACCCTGAGCGACGACTCGGCCGGGTCCAGGCCCTGGCGTTCAAACTCATCGGCAATGTTGAGCATGTACGATGGCGTCACCATGATGATGTCGGGTTCGAAGTCCTGGATGAGCTGCACCTGCTTCGGCGTCTGCCCGCCTGACATAGGGATGACCATCGCGCCCAGTTTTTCTGCGCCGTAGTGCGCGCCGAGTCCGCCCGTAAACAGGCCATACCCGTAGGCCACGTGGATCTTGTCACCCGGCCCGCCGCCGCTCGCGCGAATTGACCGCGCGACCACAGTTGCCCACATGTCAATGTCATTCCGGGTGTAGCCGACGACCGTTGGTTTGCCCGTCGTGCCACTGGAGGCATGGATGCGGACAACCTCACTTTGCGGTACGGCGAACATGCCGAACGGATATGCCTGGCGTAGATCGTCCTTCGTTGTGAACGGAAACTTCGACAGGTCTTCGAGCGCTCGGATGTCGGTCGGCGCGACGCCCAGAGCCTCACACTTGGCTCGGTACGGCAGGACGTTATCGTAAGTATGCGCGATCGACCACTGCAACCGCTCCAGTTGCAGCGCTCTTAACTCATCGATACTGGCAGTCTCGATGGGTTCCAGGTTTTCGGGCATTTAGAAAGGCCTTTTCTTACTGGTTCGCCTGCATTTGTTCGATTGACGAAGCGACATCTTCACAGGACTGGTGTTCGATCTGCCCACGATTCTCCCGGTGAGACACGTGGCCATCTGATTTCTGCAGTGTAACAGTCACCCGGTCCCTCGGAGCCAGGCTAACTGGCACAATCTGCGGCGGCGAACTGTGCAGCTCGACCTGGTAATCGCCCTCGGGCAGGAACAACTGCTCTTTCGAACCGAGGGATCCGGTCGCAATCTCGGTGCTGCCTTTGTACACGCTGAAGGACGTCGCGACCGTCTCCGCCAGTGCTGCCTTGAGTTCCTCAGCGCTTCCGGCAACCACATATCGTCCGCCCGACGCATTTGCCACGGCCCGCAGGCTCGCCGCATCCTCGTCGGCTGCGTTGCCGAGGCCGAAACCGATCACGTGAACTGCAATGCCTTGCATGCTCAGGTCGCGTGCGGCCTGGACCGGGTCCCCACCACAACTTTCAATACCATCGGTGACCAGGACCACGGCGCGGTCGCTTTGCAGCGAGCCGAAGTCGTGGGCCGCCTGCTTCAAAGCGTAGGCGATTGGTGTTTGTCCGGTTGGCCGGAGACCGCCGATAGCCCCGCGGATTGGCTCGCGATTGTACTCCGCGAAGGGCACGAGTAATGCCGAGTCGGCGCAGTTGTTGCTGTCGCTCGGGCTGGTGCTTCCGTATGCACGCAGTGCCAGGTCCAGGTCCTCGGGGAACCAGTAGGACACGTCCTGCAGAATATCTTTGGCGATTGTCATCTTGGCCTGGCCGTCGATCTGACCCCACATGCTCCTCGACGCGTCCACGACGACCTCGACTGCACGGTCGTTCAGCGATATGACGGGACGCCCCTGCTTCACTGCGGCCACTTCCAAAGCGGCGCAGCTCGCATCGCGTACGGTTACCGTGACGGACGATTCTCTTACGTCACCATCCAGACTCGTCGCCATCGCAACGATTCGATTTTCACCCACAACGAGCGGTAGGTTGCCGCTAAAGGTACCACCCGCGAGTTTTGCAGCGACTGGTGCCGAACCATTGACGCTCAGGGTTACGCTTTCCACACCGGTTGTACGCAGATCAAGGAAGGCCTGGGGCAATTTGGCAGGGTCCGAAACCTGCACGAAGCTGCCGCCTGTTGCCCAGGCAATCGTATCGAGAATTGAGCCGCCTTTCTGGCTCGACCCAAGCAAGAGCGTTTGAATCGCAGCGCCCTTCGAGTGTGACTGCACCGCGGCCTCATACGCTTTTCTCTCGTTCGACATGCCGTCCGTGAACAGCATGATCACTCGCGATGACCCGGGTCGCCCGTTCTGCTCGAGTTCCTCGAGCGCCGTTTGGATTCCGGCAGCGAGATTCGTGCTACCGGATCGTGGCAGACCGCTCAGCACGCTGATGGCCGAATCTCGATCCGACGTTAAAGGCTGGGCCAGTTCGCCCTTGTTATCGAAACTGACCACACCAATTTTGATGTCGCTTCTCGGCGAGAGATTGCGCACCAGGCCAATCGCTCCCTGCGACCGGAAGTCGCCAGGGTCAGTGCCCTTAAGGCTCGCCGACGTGTCCATGACGAAAATCATGTCGAGATAGCGAACGCCGCCGATGGCTGACGCGATGCCGTCCACGTCAACCGTGGTTTCGCCATTAACCGCGCTGAAATCAGCCGATGGCGACTGAATCTCGATCTGCAGCGCATTCGAAGACGCCTCCTGCCCCAAAGCAGGTGATGCCATGGCGCACGCCAGGACGAATATCAATACAATCAAACTGTTATGCATGGAACTACCCATTTCGGATCACGATATCGGGCAGCATAGCCCCTCTCGGGCAACAGATACCTCGACGCAGTACACACTTTCCATAATGTCCCTGCAGACTTGGCGGAAGTGCTGTAGTCGGGCCTGGGGTCGTCTATTCGCGGAGCGATGAACCGACACGTCGACTAAAGCGCGCATAGACTCCCGCGTGATCCGAAACGACGCCGAATATCTCTTCAGTGAAGACGATCCGCGCCTCCTCTACCTCAAGAGGGCTGTCATTGTTTAGCAGTATGTAATCGATACGTCGACTGCTGTCGCTGTTCTCCCAGCCATCGATGGCACCAGCAATCGTTGCGTCGAGCCCGCCATCGGGATTCGCCAGCGCATACTGATCCGAGTAGCCGGTGCCACTCGTCATGAACTCCTGCATCTTGCTGCCAGCAGGCACATTGAAATCACCGCAGAGAATCGTTGTCTCACTCGGGCTCGAAATTTCTGCCGCCCAGTCAAGGAGCTTCGCGTACTGATCCTGGAATGGCTCCTCTTCATCGTCCCACCAACCCGTGTGCACTGAAAATATGTTGGTGCTGCCAATCCCGGGAGGGTTGATCCGAGCCCTCGGAACGTTTCGTGTTTTCCAGAACTTGTAACGGCCATTATCCGGGTTACTGATGAAACGCGATCCGGTATCGATGAGCGGATGCTTGCTGAGAATCGCTGAGCCTTCGAGCCAGACATCAAAACCGTAATGGGACCAATCCATGGTGTAGAAGTAGTGCTCGTTCAAACGCCGCAGAATCTGATGAACCATGTTGCTGTCCGACGCACCGAACTGAACCGCATCAGGGTTCTGTGTGTTGCCGCCAGACCATTCCCCCACTTCCTGGAAACAGACAATATCGGG
>CALZHX010000400.1 GCA_945787435.1 uncultured Woeseiaceae bacterium | reverse complement strand
CAGGACTGGCTAGATCGACTGACACGGCTTTCGGCAAGCAGCCAGGTGCGCCACCAGCGCAGCAATTATCGATTTGCCGCATCGGACGCATATTACGAGATCGTCCTGCAACGTATTGATGAGCTGCGGGAAACTCGCATTCAAGGCGTTCAGACCTTTGCCGAATTTACAATTCGACGACTGACGCCCGCCGTGAACACCTATCGCGCGGTATCACAGCGGCAGCGATCGGTGCTCGAACAAATGGCACGTGCGACCAAGCTGTTGTCGACACGTATCGACGTCTCGCGTCAGCAGCAAAACCAGTCGCTACTGGAATCGATGAACCGGCGCGCCAAAACGCAGCTGCGGTTGCAGACGACGATCGAGGGACTATCCGTTGCGGCGGTGACCTACTACGTCGTCGGACTGATCGGCACGCTGGCGAAAGGTGTTGCGTCGATGGGCGTGCCGATGAATCTCACGATCGTAACGGCGGCGAGCATCCCGTTTGTTGCCGGCCTTGCGTTCTTCGGGATACATCGTCTGCGGGCGAAGATATCCCGCGAGGAGGAGGAATAATCGCCGAAACCGCGGTCGGACCCCTCAAAACGTAATGCTCGCCGCCGAGGCCGGGCTAGACGGACTCCGAGTACAACGTCGTCCGGTAACGCTGGAACTCGAGCCGCTCCGACCAGTAATCCTCCGCCAAGCCGCATTTGGCTTTGAGCGCGGCGAGAAATTGGCGCTGATCCGGCAACAGTTCCCAGACTTTGGGAAGGAACGTCGCGCGGCGACCGTCGACAACTATGACCAGCCCGTCCGTGCCCGGCGTCAACCGGTCCAGTAGATCCGCCTCATCGGAGACGGGCATCCGTTCCATTTGCGACAGCACGGAGACCTCCAGTCTGATCGCACTGAGTTCGTCTTCACCAACAGGGTCGAAACGCGAGTCCTGGAATGCCGCCTGAAACGCCGAGCGCGTCACATCGGTCGCCAGCGGGTGCGCGGCTTCGAGCGAGCCGCGGCAGCCTCGCAGCTTGCCTTCGAATTGTAAGGTCGTGAACGTCGCACGAGGTTCCGTCAGCACCCTGGGCAACTCGTCGCAATGGACCGGCATGGGTTCCCCGTGGATGCAGCCGTATTCGATCGAGCCGCGCGCAAGACGTAAAAGGTCTGTGCCAAGCAAATCCTGTTTATCAGGCGAGTACATACGCTCCATACCCGACGACCCGGTTCTTGTCGCCCGCGGTGTCCCCGGAATTCCTGAGGTCCAGCGTGCGCACGTGCAACCCCCGTGCTTTCGCTGCCAGCAGAAGACCGTTGAGTGCGTAGGCACCGCAGGCTTCTTCGCCGTGCAGCGTCGGCTCCCGGGCTTCGATGCGGGCGGTCGTATTGGCGTCGATGTCCCGCGCCTCAGAATAAGAATGGAAGTGCGACAGGTCGGAACTCACGATAATCACGGTCTCGTCGCCACCCCACAACGTCTCGAGAACGGCTTCGACATGGTGAGCGGTACATACGCCGACGACGATCGGCACCAACTTGAAGTCGTCGAGCACCGTCTGCAGGAACGGCAGGTGCACCTCGAGGCTGTGCTCTGCGGCGTGTGCCTCGTCAGAGACTTGCGTGCCAGGCATAGCGAGCGCCTGCTCGACCCCATCCGCGTCAATGGGCACATCACCGAGCGGCGTCGTGAACGCTCCGGCCGACGGCAGCGCCATGCCCTGGAGATACACCCGATGCGCAGGTCCCAGCAACACCACCCTGCGGATATGCTCCTGGCGACCTTCGAGCATCCGATACACATGGGCCGCCGTGGGGCCTGAATACTGGTAACCGGCATGCGGCGCAATGATGGCCTTCGCGTCATCGTCAGCGGCCGGCGCCGCCGCCAGCAGCTTCGCCACAGTGCGTTCAAGCGTCGCCGTTTCCGCCGGGTAGAACAGGCCGGCGACCGCTGCTTGCCGTGTCTTCATCGCCTTGTATCGTCTTGCTTTATCATGCTTGTTTATTGGGGACTGAACGTCATATCTCAAGCATGCAAGAAACTATCGTCAGCACCAAGTACTGGCACCGCGAGGCCGACGGGCGCCTGCAGTGCGACCTCTGCCCACGCCATTGCCGCCTGCGCGAGGACCAGCGCGGCCTGTGCTACGTGCGTCAATGCCTCGACGACGAGATCAAGCTCGTCACGTATGGGCGGTCCTCGGGTTTTTGTGTCGACCCGATCGAGAAAAAGCCGCTCAGTCATTTCTATCCGGGCAGCAGTGTGCTGTCGTTCGGCACAGCGGGCTGCAACCTGGCCTGCAAGTTCTGCCAGAACTGGGATATGACCAAGTCCCGCGAGATGGACACGCTGGCCGACAGCGCCAGCCCCGGGCGCCTCGTCGAGGTAGCCGCTGAGCTCGGTTGCCGCAGCATCGCCTACACCTACAACGACCCAATCATCTTCCTCGAATACGCAGTCGACGTAGCCAACGCGAGTCGGGAACAGGGCATTAAGTCCGTTGCCGTCACGGCCGGTTACATAGACCCGGAGCCTCGCGTCGAGTTTTTCCAGGCGATGGATGCCACCAATGTGGACTTGAAGGCATTCACCGACCGCTTCTATCACAAGATCTGTGGCGGTCATCTCGCACCCGTGCTGGAGACGCTTGAGTACATTCATAAAGAGACCGACACCTGGCTCGAGGTGACCACGCTGCTGATCCCGGGCGAGAATGACTCGGACGAAGAACTCAACAAGATGACACAGTGGGTTGTAGAGCACCTCGGCCCGGACGTGCCGATGCACTTCTCGGCATTTCATCCCGACTGGAAGATGCGCAATGTCCCGAGCACCCCGGCCGCGACGCTAAGCCGCGCCCGCAAGATCGCCATGGACAACGGCGTGCGCTTCGCCTACACCGGCAACGTCCATGACAGCAATGGCGGCAGCACGTACTGCCCGGGTTGTAATGAACTCGTCATCGAACGCGACTGGTACGAACTTGGATCCTGGCGCCTCGACGAAAACGGCGGCTGCCGCAATTGCGGAACACGGATCCCGGGGCATTTCGATGCAGTGCCCGGCGGGTTTGGCGCGAGGCGTATGCCTGTCCGCTTGGGGGAAATGTAGTGCGGGGTGCACTCTGAGTCCCGATAGAAGATAGAAACAATGTTCCTGTAACGTGATTTGGGCTTGCTTGGTTTGGTATCTGTGGCGTCTCGGTTCGATGTCACCAGTGTATATGTCCTGATTCATCCAGCAATTGGTTAGAATAAGGCCCGCGTGTGGCCGGCTTCAGCGCGCGTGCCAATAAAATAACTCTAACGGGGTATGCGCATGAACCT
>CALZHX010000399.1 GCA_945787435.1 uncultured Woeseiaceae bacterium | reverse complement strand
GGCAGGCGCGGCTCCTCGACGCAAGAGTCACGGCGCAGGCCGCCGAGCAGGCGCAGCAGCGTAAGACTCTCGTCGGCTCGGGCGACCGCTCCGAGCGCATCCGCACCTACAACTACCCGCAGGGTCGCGTCACCGACCACCGCATCAACCTGACGCTATACAAGCTCGACGAAATCCTCGAAGGCAGCCTCGACCAGGTGGTACAGCCGCTGATCAACGAGTACCAGGCCGACCAGCTCGCCGCACTGAACGACTAGATATTCCATACGGCACGCCTCACGGGGTATTCATCGACCTCATGGCGCGCGAAGTTAAGCTCGGGCGCGTACCCGGGGCTGGACCTGTGTGACAACCGTGGTTGCGCTGCTAAATTTGTCGGCGCAGGTAGTTCAGAACATCCGAACGTGTGATCAGGCCGAGGAATTCCTCGCCATCCATGATCGCTGCATAGGGTTGCACCTGCAGCATCGATACGAGGTTGTTCATACTCGTATTCTTATCCAGTTTTATGAAAGCCGTCTGCATCGCATCGGCGACAGGCGCCGTCATCAGGTCGGGGTGACCGTAGACGTGCTGGATGATCGTTTCCTCGGTCACGACGCCAACCAGCTTGCCCTCTTCCATTACGGGCAATTGAGAGAATCCGGCGTTGCGCAGACGATTGTGCGCCGTCGTCAAAATGTCGCCCGGGCCAACAGTGATTGTTGCGCGTTCATCGTGCGGCCGGCCGATGAGGTCAGTCAGGTCGCCATGCTGCTCGCGCGTGATGAAACCCTGGTCTTCCATCCAGAAGTCGTTGTAGAGCTTGGACAAGTACTTGTTGCCCGTATCGCAGGCGAAAGTCACAACGCGTTTCGCCTCGGATTGTTCACGGCAATATTTAAGCGCAGCCGCCAGCAATGTACCTGAGGATGATCCCGCCAGGATGCCCTCGCTCCTGAGGAGACCGCGTGCCGCCGCGAACGATTCGGCATCACTAATCGCATAAGCCCTGGTCACTTTCGAGAAATTGGCGATATCGGGAATAAAATCCTCGCCAATGCCCTCCACGAGCCAACTGCTGCTCTTGTCGCTGAGATTCCCGGTGTTGATGTACTCGGCGAGGATTGAGCCGACCGGGTCCGCAAGGATTATCTCAACATCAGGCGCGTGCTGTTCGAGGTACTCGCAGAAACCCGCCGCCGTGCCGCTGGAGCCGACACCCATAACGATGGCGTCGACGTTGCCACCCATCTGCTCGAGAATCTCAGGTGCTGTGGTTAATTTGTGCGCCAGCGGATTATCGGGATTGCCGAACTGGTTGATGAAATAGAGTCCCTTCTCTTCGGCAATAGAGCGCCCGAGGTCCTGGTAGTACTCGGGATGACCCTTGGCCACATCGGATCGCGTTAGCACCACCTCGGCGCCCATGGCGCGCAGGTTGAAGATCTTTTCCTGGCTCATCTTGTCGGGTAGCACAAGAATCAGGTTGTAGCCTTTCTGCTCCGCTACCAGCGCAAGCCCGAGCCCGGTGTTACCCGCCGTTGCCTCGACAATCGTGTCGCCCGGCTTTATGTCGCCGCGTTTTTCGGCCTCCTCGATCATCGAGATACCGATGCGGTCTTTGATCGACCCTCCGGGATTGGCCAGCTCGAGTTTCAGGAACAGCTCGCAGGGGCCGGTGTCGATGTTGTTGACCTGGAGCATCGGCGTCTTGCCGACCATGTCCAGGACGCTGGAATAAACTTGCATGGCGTATAGTCCCGATTGGATCTGCCCGCGAGTTTACGTGATCTTTAGCAATGAGTGACCCCGTTTCGATCGAAAAAGCGCTGAGTGCGGCGACAGATAAACTGCGCGGCATCAGCGAAGCGGCGCGCCTGGAGGCCGAACTCCTGCTTGCGCGAGCGATCGACATGCCGCGCAGCTTCCTGTTCGCGCACCCCGAAGACGAGCTGGATGAAGACGCTTTGCAGCGCCTGGATGAGACGGTTGTGCGCCGGCTTGGCGGGGAACCGATGGCTTATATCACCGGCAGCAAGGAGTTCTGGTCGATGCAGCTGGCCGTCAGTCCCGCCACGCTCGTACCACGCCCGGAGACCGAATTGCTCGTCGACATTGCCCTGCGCGATATCCCGCGCAAAGCTGACTGGCAAATCCTGGACCTGGGAACCGGCAGCGGCGCGATCGCGCTCGCTATCGCACGCGAACGGGCCCTGTGCAGCGTCACGGCCATTGATATCAGCGCGGATGCGCTAGCCGTTGCTCGCGAGAACGCCAATCGCAACACCATCGGCAACATCGAGTTTCTCGAAGGCGACTGGACGGTGCCGGTCACGGGGCACGAATTTCGCGTCATTGTGTCGAACCCACCGTATGTGTGCGCGGGTGACAAGGCACTCGACGCGTTGCATGCGGAACCGTTGTCGGCACTCGCCGCCGGCGAAGATGGTCTCGAGGCCATCACGATTCTTGCGAGAGATTGCCCTTCTATCATCGAGGACAATGGTGTATTGCTGCTCGAACATGGCGCCGAGCAAAAAGAATCTGTCGCCGAATTATTAATGTCGTATGGCTGGAAGAGAATCCAGTGCTACGATGACTATTCCGGAAATCCACGCGTCACAAGCGCACACCATTACGAGACAATATGATCACAATCAAAACCAATCACGGCGACATCAGCGTCGAGCTCTTCGAAGAAAAAGCTCCAATCAGCTGCGAGAACTTTCGTCAGTACGTTACCGACGGGCATTTCGACGGCACCATTTTTCACCGAGTCATCCCGAATTTCATGGTTCAGGGCGGCGGCATGGATGAGAATCTGGCCAGCAAACCGACGCGCGACCCCATCAAGAACGAAGCCGACAACGGCGAATCGAATGCGCGCGGCACACTCGCCATGGCGCGCACCGGCGTTGTCGACAGCGCAACCTCGCAGTTCTTCATAAACCTGAACGACAACGACTTCCTCAATCATGGTTCACGCGACTTCGGCTATGCCGTTTTTGGACGCGTTGCCGACGGCATGGACATTGTCGATGCCATTGCCGCAGTGCCGACCGGAAATCATGGCGGCCATCAGGACGTGCCGGTTGAAGCTGTAACCATCCTGGAAGTCACCATCAGCGACTAGGGCAATGCCCGACAACGAATCAACACTGTCCCGCCATGCCCGCCACCTCGCTCTCGCGCAGGTGGGCGCGGCTGGTCAGGAGCGTATCGGCAACGGCACAGCTTTGTTGATAGGTGTCGGTGGCATCGGTTGCCCGGCGG
>CALZHX010000398.1 GCA_945787435.1 uncultured Woeseiaceae bacterium | reverse complement strand
TGGTTGAACAGATCTTCGGCATTCCCGGGCTCGGTCAGTTCTTCGTTCGCGGTGCGCTTAATCGCGACTACACGCTCGTGCTCGGCATTGTCATTTTCTACGCAACGCTGGTTGTGCTGCTTAATCTTGTGGTCGACCTCATGTATGGCGTGATCGACCCGCGGATCCGGCGCCGATGAATCGCAGCATGAAAGTCAGCGGCAGTATTCTGCTCGGTATTGTTGCTGTTGCCTTCATTGGTCCGTTGCTGAGTCCGCACGACTACCTGCAAACCAACTTCGACAATTTGTTGCAAAGCCCGGCGATCGGTGGCGCCCATATCTTTGGCACCGATGATCTCGGCCGTGACCTGTTCGTGCGCAGTATGCTTGGCGTGCAGATCACCATCCTCGTGGCGATCGTCGCGAGCGTTGTAAGCCTGCTCATCGGGGTCACGTATGGCGCCATCGCTGGTTACCTTGGCGGGCGCGTCGACGCGGTCATGATGCGTTTCGTCGACACACTCTACGCGCTACCGTTCATATTCTTTGTCATCCTGTTGATGGTCGCATTCGAGCGAAATTTCCTGCTCATTTTTGTCGCGATCGGCGCCATCAACTGGCTCGACATGGCGCGCATCGTGCGCGGCCAGACCTTGTCGCTGCGTGAGCGCGAGTTCGTCGAGGCGGCGCGACTGACCGGCGTATCAACAGCAAGAATTGTGTTTCGCCACATCGCGCCCAACCTGTTCGGCGTCGTCATCGTTTACGTAACCCTGACTATCCCCCAGGCAATACTCGTCGAGTCGTTTCTGAGCTTCCTGGGGCTCGGCATCCAGGAACCACAAACCTCGCTGGGCGCCCTGGTCGATGCGGGCGTCAACCAGATGGAAGGGGCCTCATGGATGCTGTTGATCCCGGCCGCGCTGCTGGCCGTAATCCTGCTGTGTTTCAATTTCTTCGGCGACGCGATGCGCGATGCGTTCGACGCGAGAGATAAAAAATGAGCCTGCTCGCTATCGACAAGCTGAGCATTCGTTATGGCGATTCGCTCGCGGTTGCGGATATCGGCTTCTCGATCGAGAAAGGCGAGTCCGTTGGCCTCGTCGGCGAGTCCGGCTCGGGCAAGTCGCAGACCGCACTTGCGGTCCTCGGCCTGTTGCCGGCAACAGCGGCGGTAGGTGGCAGCATTCGCTTCGACGGGCAAGAGCTACTTGGCGCGGACAACCGGGCGCTTGAGCAACTGCGCGCGACGAGAATTGCGATCGTGTTTCAGGACCCGATGCAGGCACTGAATCCATTTGTAACGATTGGTGCGCAGCTGCAGCGCATCCTGTTGCAGCATGAGATCGGCGCGGCAACAGATGCGCGGAACCGCGTCATCGACATGCTCGCTCGCGTCGGACTGCCTGACGCATCGCGACAATACAGAGCCTTCCCACATGAACTGTCGGGCGGCATGCGGCAGCGCGCGATGATTGCATCGGCCTTGCTCGCAGGACCGGACCTGTTGATCGCCGACGAGCCAACAACGGCGCTCGACGTTACCGTACAGGCGCAAATTCTCGATCTCCTGGAAGACATCCGCGAAGACACCTCGTTGTTGCTCATTACACATGATCTGGGCGTAGTCGCGGGCCGTTGCGAGCGCATGCTTGTTGTTGAGAACGGCCGGCTCGTTGAGCAGGGTCTGACGCGTGAGGTTTTCGCCAGCCCGCAGCACGAACACACCACTGCACTGATCAAAGCTGCCCCACGGTTGACGGACTCGGGTGCTCCCGCGGCGAAGCGCGGGGAGGGCGTCCTTGCCATTAGTGGCGCTGAAGTTCGCTATCGATCAAAGGGCGGGCAGGTCATACCGGCGGTTCGCGACGTCAGTTTCTCGGTAAGCGCTGGCGAGACTGTAGCGGTCGTCGGTGAGTCCGGCTCTGGTAAATCGAGCCTCGCGCGTGCAGCACTTGGACTGGTCCCAATGCGCGCCGGTCGCGTCGTCTATTGCGGCGATGAGCTGGCGGCAGACCTGGGCGACAGGAGCAAGGCAACGCGGCGTGGTATGCAGCTTGTGTTCCAGGACCCGGCGGGCTCGCTGAATCCGCAAATGCAAGTCGCCGGCATTGTTGGCGAGCCGCTGCAGGTTCATGAGGCATCCCTGACAAAACCAGAGCGGCGGCAGAGAGTCGCGGCAATGCTCGGGAAAACCGGGCTCAGCGATGAATTTCTTGAGCGCTATCCGCACGAACTGTCGGGGGGCCAGGCACAGCGCGTCGCGATCGCCCGTGCGCTCATACTCGAGCCGAAGGTGCTGGTTTGCGACGAGGCTGTGGCCGCACTCGACGGCACTGTGCGCAAGCAGATCCTGCGGCTTCTACGCCAGGTCCAGGAGGAGAGCGGGCTTGCCATCATCTTCATCACACATGATCTTGCCGTTGTTCGCGCCGTGAGCCATCGGGTGCTCGTCATGTACCTCGGCCGCCTCGTAGAAATGGCGAGCAACGACGCGCTGTTCGGCCGGCCGCGGCACCCGTATACACGCGCGTTGCTCGATGCGGTCCCCGTGCCGGACCCGGAGAACGCGGGCGGCAGGACAACCGTAACCGGCGAGGTTCCCTCAGCGCTGCAGCCGCCGACGGGATGTGCGTTTCATCCGCGCTGCCCACACGCAGAGGATGTGTGCCGGGCACAGCGACCAGTGGTGACAGACCACGACGGAACCCTGGTTAGTTGCCACTTAGCCACGGAACTGGCATCGGCGCACCGTTGATCGTCAACAGGCCGTCTTTGAACGTGGCCTCCATTTCATAGGCGTCCTGGTTCCTGCGCAAAAACCCCATGCCGACGGCCGCTCCGACCTGCGGGTCGAGAGAAATCAAATAGTCCATTAGTTCTGCCGGCACGCTCACATCCAGGGTTGCGTCCAG
Organism: uncultured Woeseiaceae bacterium; assembly: GCA_945787435.1. Taxonomy (GTDB): domain Bacteria; phylum Pseudomonadota; class Gammaproteobacteria; order Steroidobacterales; family Woeseiaceae; genus UBA1847. The sequence continues at coordinate 7,562 of CALZHX010000398.1, read as the reverse complement.
CGCCAGCAGCGCGGACGTCCAAACGAAATTGTCGAGGTCGGTGTCGTCGACTTCGGCGTTGAGCCTTGCTGAGATTGTGCCGGGCTGAAGCGAGACAATTAGCTCCGCGACGCGCAACTCGAAACCGGCCGCGAGAAGTTGCTTCGCGTCATCCTCGACCGCCAGCCGCACCTCGTCGTCGGACGCGTCGTCACTGAGGCCGTCAAGTGCGCGTGTGAGGTTGCCGATCGCCTCCGCGTCGATGCCGTCGGCCGATATGTCCATGCTGATTCTTGCGCGCCCAAAGTCACCGAACGGCAGGTCGTCGAATAGAACAGTGGTTCGGCCAGACAAGGCGCTGTCGTCGATCGCGACTGTTGAGGTAAATGAAATGGGCCCCATGCTGTCCTGGCCAAAGCTGGACGGCATCGTGATTCTATCGATCGTAAATGCTGCGTCGCCAACGTAAGGACCGAAGCGGGTCTTTCGCTGGTCTCCTTCAAAACGCAGCGGGCCTATGGTGACCTCGCTGTTGGACGACACGAAAGCGATCTCGTCGATGTCGCCGCCAAAGCCGATGATGTCGGTCGACGGACTCGTGGTGATCAGCACGTCGACATTGCCCCACTGCGCAGTTTCCCCGGCGTTACTGAAAGTGCCGGGCTCGAGTATGAAGTTGGACTGCAGTTCGCCGCTCAGGCCGACCTCGCTGTAGATCGTGCCCGGAATATCGACGGTCTCGCCATTCTCGAATTCGAGATGCATCGTCGAGACGGCGCTGCCGAGGCCGGGCAGAAGAGAGCCCTTTTCTCGTGCCATCGAAGTCACGGCAACGAGGCCATGGTCGATGTGTGTGTCGATGACCAGGGCGGGAAGCCCCTCGAAGTCGGTGTTGACGGCGACCAATAGCAGTGCGTCACGCAAATCGCCGTCGCGCAGTTCGACGCGATGCTGCCCCTCGGATGAGAACCAGCCGCGCTCGAATCCCTGCGAGGTAATGGTCAGGTCCCGGCTTTCGGTCGCAGCCCAGTCGAGGTTTTCGTCCATTGATTCTTCGGCGAGGCGGCCAACGAGCGCCGGCGAGACGAGAACGATGACGGCAAGGGCGAGCAGCAGAATAACAAAGCCTTTTTTCAAAACAGATTCCCGGGGCGCGGTTACGTTGGGTGCGATGCTAGCATGCACTGTGACGCCCTCCGGGCTAGAATTCGTGGGCAACAGTCACTAACATAGCGGCCTTGACTCATCCGGGCCTCCGGGCTGCAAACGCAACTTGTTGAAAAACCAGTGATTATCAAGACCAAAATATTCCTTACTGCCGCCCTGCTGTTGATTGGCTGTGCGTCTCTTCCCGCATTTGCAGAAGGCGATGCTGCGGCCGGCGAGATGCTTGCCTATACCTGTCTCGGTTGCCACGGCATCGACGGTTACCGCAATGCCTATCCGTCCTACCGGGTCCCGAAGTTAGGTGGCCAGAAGGCGACCTATCTCGTCATCGCAATCAAGGGCTATCGTGATGGCACTCGTGCCCATCCGACAATGTCTGCGCAGGCGCTGAGCCTGACGGATCAGCAAGTTGAAGATGTTGCGGCCTACCTCGCGAGCCTGAGTGCGGATACGGTCGAGGCCGGCGGGTCAATCGCGCCCAGCCTCGAAGAGGCTGCGACCTGCGTTGCCTGCCACGGGCAAAACGGCATCAGCCTGTCGCCGTCCTGGCCGACACTGGCCGGGCAGCACGAGGACTATCTCGAACATGCGCTGAACCAGTACCGTGATGGCGCACGAAAAGATCCTGTCATGGGACCCATGGCCGCTGCGCTAACGGACGACGATGTCAAGTTGCTCGCCAGGTACTATTCACGTCTGAGTGGTCTCGAAACGACCGCGGCGGATTGACCGCAGCAACGACATTCTTTGACGATGGCGTTACCGCCATTGACACTGAGTACGCGCGCTCACTCCAGGACGCGAGTCACCTGATTGTCGAGGGTGGCCGGGCCGCTTTCATTGATACCGGAGTAAATGACAGTGTGCCGTTGCTGCTCGACGCGCTGCAGCAACAGGATCTCGATGTCGATAACGTCGACTACGTCATCCTTACCCACGTGCACCTCGATCACGCGGGTGGCGCAGGCAAGTTAATGCAGGAGCTGCCTAACGCACGTTGCGTGGTACACCGCTTCGGCGCACCGCACATGATCGATCCGGGTAAGCTCATCGCAGGTACCGAGGCCGTTTACGGCGCCGAGAAGACGCGCGAGACCTATGGAAAGATCCGCCCGATCGATGCATCCCGCATCGATATTCCCGAAGACGGTGAGTGGCTATCGCTCAACGGCCGTGAGTTGCAACTGATCAACACCGAGGGTCACGCGCGGCATCATCACGTTATCAATGATCCGACGTCCAGGGGTGTATTCACGGGTGATAGTTTCGGTGTTTCGTATCGGGAGCTGGACACTGAGCAAGGCGAGATTGTGTTCCCGACGTCTACACCCGTGCAGTTCGATCCGGTTGCAGCACACGTCGCTGTTGATCGCATCATGGCTTGCGAACCTGAGCAGCTGTTCTTGACGCACTACAGTCGCGTCGGCAACGTCGTGCGGCTGGCCGGCCAGATGCACGCCGGCATCGACGCATACGTAGCGATGGCGCGGCAACATGAGAATGATGACGATCGCTCCGCGGCGTTGCGAGAGAGCCTTCTTGGCTACTATGCCGAGCGGCTCGAAGACCACGGCTATTGCGGTGATCGTGAGACGATGCAAGAGGTGCTTGGCATCGACATCGAACTAAACGCCCAGGGCCTCGAGGTCTGGCTAAATAAGGGAAAATGATGGATACGTTTCGCGCATTCCGCATCAACGAAGCCGACGGCAAGGTTGTGGCGGGCTTCGAGCAAATTTCTATTGGTGAGCTGACTGACGGCAACGTCGTCATCAAGGTCAGTCACTCGACGATTAATTACAAAGATGCACTTGCGGCAACGGGCGCCGGAAAAATATTGCGGCGCTACCCGCTAAACGGTGGCATTGACCTCGCCGGCACCGTTGTCAGTTCCGACGATGCTGATCTTCAGGTGGGCACGGCCGTACTCGTCAACGGTTGCGGCCTTAGCGAAACAGTCGATGGCGGCTACTCGGAATACGCGCGCGTCGACAGCGGCAGTGTCGTGGCGATTCCTGACGGGATGTCTGCTTTGGAGGCGATGCAAATTGGCACGGCCGGTTACACGGCCGCGCTTGCTATTCATCGCATGGAGCAGAATGGCCAGCGCCCCGAGGACGGCCCCGTTGTCGTCACAGGCGCGACCGGAGGTGTGGGCTCTGTCGCTATCGACATGCTTGATGCTCGCGGTTATGAGGCGGTCGCGGTGACCGGCAAGGCGACTGAAGAAAACTACCTGACAAGCATTGGCGCGCGCCGCGTGCTGTTGCGCGACGAGATCGACCTCGGCAAGCGCCCTATGGAAAAGGCGGAATGGGCTGGCGCGATCGACAACCTCGGTGGTGACTACCTGACCTGGCTGACGCGCACAATGGGCTACGGCGGCAACATCGCGAGCATCGGGCTGGCGGCCAGTCACAAACTCGAAACAACAGTCTTGCCGTTCATTCTCAGGGCCGTATGCCTGCTTGGTATCAACTCGGTGGACACTCCTCGCGACCTGCGGCTCGCGGTCTGGTCGCGCATCGGCGGCGATCTCAGGCCACGTCATCTGGACACGATCGGCAGCCGCACCATTGGTTTCGACGAGCTGCCGGGCGCTTTTCAGGCCTATCTCGACGGCACCGTGACGGGTCGGGTTGTCGTAGAAATCTGAGCCGGGGCCAGAGCCCTGGGGCCCTGACCCCATTTTCCACTATTCTCAATTTGGGAAACGACCCTGCGGTGGTTTAGAATCGCTCTCCCACTAATTTTAATATAGATTAAAATTAGAGGGTAACCATCTGGGAGTCATGAATCATGAGTGCTGGAGCACGTTTCCGGGCCGCGCTCGAGGCCGAAAGGCCGTTGCAAGTTGTCGGCACGATCAACGCATTTACCGCACTGTTGGCCGAAAAAGCCGGCTTTCGCGCCATTTACCTGTCCGGCGCTGGCGTCGCTAACGCGTCCTTTGGCCTGCCGGACCTCGCGATGACAACGCTGAACGACGTCTGTGAAGACATTCGTCGCATCGCATCGGCTACGGATGTGCCGCTACTGGTTGACGCCGATACTGGCTGGGGCGGCGCCTTCATGATTGGCAGAACGGTTCGAGAGATGACGTGGGCGGGTGCCGCCGGCTGCCATCTTGAGGACCAGGTTGCGATCAAGCGTTGTGGTCACAGGCCCGGCAAGGCGCTCGTCGAGACAGCGGAAATTTGCGATCGCATCAAGGCAGCCGTGGACGGGCGCATCGATGACACGTTCGTCATTATGGCGCGTACAGACGCGCACGCCGTCGAAGGTCAACAAGCCGCACTCGATCGGGCCGCCGCCTATGTTGAAGCCGGGGCGGATATGATCTTCGCCGAGGCACTGACGACGCTCGAGGAGTACCGGGAGTTCACAGACAAAATCAAAGTACCGGTGCTGGCCAACCTGACCGAGTTCGGCCAGACGCCGCTGTTTACGACCGAAGAACTGGCCGGCGTGGGTATTCGCATGGCCCTGTACCCACTGACAGTTTTTCGCGCCATGTCGAAGACAGCGCTCGACGTTTATACAGACCTGCGCGAGAAAGGCTCGCAGTCGGCTGCTATTGACCGGATGCAAACGCGCATGGAGCTTTATGATGTTCTTGGCTACCAGGCCTACGAAGACAAACTGGATGCGCTCTTTAAAGAGCAAGGACTAAAGAAATGACAGACAAGAAAAAGACAGGCGGCCTGGCCGGCGTAACGGCCGGCAAGACAGCGCTGTGTACGGTCGGCAAAGAAGGTGCGGGCCTGACTTACTGCGGCTATGACATCTATGACCTCGCGGACAACGCGTCATTTGAGGAGGTCGCGCACCTGCTGTTGCGCGGGCATCTGCCAACACAGGCCGAGCTCGATGACTACGTTGCGACGATAAAATCGCTGCGTGAATTGCCCGATGCATTGAAGACCGTACTGGAGATGATCCCGGCCGACGCGCACCCGATGGACGTATTGCGCACAGCTGTCTCGTTCCTCGGCAATATCGAGCCCGAGGGCGATTTCACAAACCAGCAACACGTGGCAACCAGGTTGCTGGCGGTAATGCCATCGATCCTTTTGTATTGGCACCGCTTCCACACTGGCGGAACCCGCATCGCCACCGAAACCGATGATGACACCGTTGCCGGACACTTCCTGCACCTGCTCCACGGCCAGGCACCCTCGCCATTTCATGAGAAATGTCTTTCGACCACGTTGATTTTGTATGCCGAACACGAATTCAACGCATCGACTTTCGCGGGGCGCGTTATCACCGGCACGCTGTCGGACATGCACTCAGCCGTGAGTGGAGCCATCGGCGCACTGCGCGGCCCGCTGCACGGCGGCGCTAACGAAGCAGCGATGGAGCTGATCCAGAAGTTCAGCTCTGCCGAAGAGGCCACCAAAGGAGTGCATGGCATGCTCGAGCGCAAGGAGCTGATCATGGGCTTCGGCCACCGCGTTTACACGACATCGGACCCGCGTAATTCGGTCAACAAGGCGATGTCGAAGGCGCTCGCCGAAGAGAAAGGCGATATGACGCTTTATGAAGTATCCGAAGCGGTCGAAAAAGTCATGTGGGACGAAAAGAAACTGTTCGCCAACGCCGATTTCTTCGCGGCAAGCGTCTACCATTTCATGGGTATTCCTACGTATTTATTCACGCCGATCTTCGTTTGCTCGCGTATTACCGGCTGGGCAGCGCACATCATGGAACAGCGCGCCGATAACAAACTGATACGACCCGCCGCCGAATACGTCGGCCCTGCATTGCAGGAATGGCTCGCCATCGAAGACCGCTAAGGAACACCCCCATGTCCAATATTGATATTCGCTCGGCGAAGCGTCCCGACTGGGACAAAGAGCTCGTCGACATCGCCGACTTTGTCTGTGATGCCCAGATCGACAGCGACCTGGCTTTCGAGACAGCGCACTACTGCCTGATGGACACGCTCGCATGTGGGTTCCAGGCACTCGACTACCCGGCCTGCACGAAGTTGCTCGGCCCGGTCGTACCAGGCGCGACACTCGCGGGCGGCGCGCGTGTCCCCGGTACCTCCTATGAGCTCGAGCCCGTCATGGCCGCATTCAACATTGGTGCAATGAATCGCTGGCTCGACTTCAATGACACCTGGCTGGCCGCCGAGTGGGGCCACCCGTCAGACAATCTTGGCGGCATCCTTGCGGTGGCCGACTACCTGAGCCGGCAAAGCCGCGCACGGGGTGAAGACCCATTGACGATGCACGATGTGCTCGACGCAATGATCCGGGCGCACGAAATACAGGGTGTGCTCGCGCTCGAGAACAGTTACAACCGCGTCGGACTGGATCATGTCCTGCTCGTACGCGTTGCGTCGACCGCAGTGGTTACCCGCATGCTCGGCGGCGACAAGGAGCAAGTGCTCAATGCCCTCTCGCATGCCTGGATAGACGGCGGCGCACTACGTACCTATCGACATGCGCCGAATACGGGGTCGCGCAAGAGTTGGGCGGCCGGTGATGCGACGAGTCGTGCTGTGCGCCTGGCGCTCATCGTCATGACCGGGGAGATGGGCTATCCGTCCGCACTCTCGGCAAAAACCTGGGGTTACTACGATGTCCTCTTCAAGGGCAAGCCCTTCGGCTTCCAGCGTGGCTATGGCAGTTACGTCATGGAGAATGTGCTGTTCAAGATTTCCTACCCGGCCGAGTTTCATTCGCAGACCGCGGTCGAAGCCGCGATGACACTGCACGAGCAGGTTAAGGAGCGTATCGACGACATTGATCGGATTGTTATCGAAACGCAGGAGGCCGGCGTGCGCATCATCGACAAGACCGGGCCGCTCGACAACCCGGCCGACCGCGATCATTGCATTCAGTACATGGTGGCGGTGCCGATGATTTTCGGTCGTCTGACGGCTGCCGATTACGAGGACGATGTCGCGTACGACCCACGCATCGATATCTTGCGCGACAAGATGGAAGTGCGCGAGAACGAGCAATACACGAAGGACTACTTCGACCCGGAGAAGCGTTATATTGGCAACGCGGTGCAGGTATTTTTCAAGGACGGCAGCAGCACGGACAATATCACTGTCGATTTCCCGATCGGGCATCGCGAGCGTCGCGCCGAGGGAATCCCTGTACTGAAGCAGAAGTTCGTCGACAGCGTGTCGCCGAAACTTGCAACAGGACAGTGGGAGGCGCTAAATGAACTTTGCGCCGATCGCGAGAAACTTGCGGCGACGGCGGTCGATGACTTCATGGCGTTGTTGGTTGCCTGACACCGCAGCGCGATCAACAGGGAGACGACATGCGAACTCTTATCACCGCCCTCGTAGGATTTGCACTTGCTCTGCCGGCTATTGCCGAAGTCGAGCGCCGCGTAGGCAACAACGGCAACCTTGTCATGGAAGACGTGCCGGAGATCCCGGCAGATAT
>CALZHX010000397.1 GCA_945787435.1 uncultured Woeseiaceae bacterium | reverse complement strand
GGTCGGGTAGCGGGCACTCAGCTCATCGGGGAGCGTGTAGTCGAAGTCGGTGATGCGCATGGGCGCGCATGGTAGCAAAGCAACGAAAGAGGGGTCAGAGCCCCAGGGCTCTGACCCCTTATTCAATCAGGTCTTTTCGCTGTGCGGTATTGGCGCGACAGGGGGCCGCGGAGCGACTGCAGGACGCGGGGCCGGTGCCGACTTCCGGATCATGCCGCTGCGATCGTCAGGTACCTCGATCTCGAGAGTGCGCTTCTTTTTCTCGCGCAGGATTTCGAGCTCGAGGCTCTCGCCAGGCTGGTAGGACCCGAGGATTCGTAATGCATGCCGCACCGACGTCGGCTCGCGGCCATCGATGTTGAGGATGACATCCCCGTCTTCGAGTGGCAGCGCGTCCGACTCGGGAGCGCTTACGACGAGCACGCCCGAGTCCGCGCCGAAGTACTTGCCCAGCCCTTCATTCAGCTCGACCAGTTCCATATCGGCCCAGACGTTGCCCGGCCAGGAGAACGAATAACTCTGGCGAAATTTTTCAGCCATTTCCGGCGCGGCGTGCATTTCCGGTATCGCCGGCATGCTGAAATCCCTGGGCGCGCCGCGAAATGCATAGGCACGCATCTCGACGGCTCGCGGCTCAACTTCGACCGTACCGACCTTGCCATCGCGGATGTATTCGACTGCGAGAATGTCACCGGCTTCGACGCCTTGCATGAAGTCGAGAACTTTCCGTGTTGCTTCGCCTGCAACATCGGCGCTCATCGACTCGTCGTTGATACCGGTAATAATGTCACCGGCGCGCAGACCTGCATCTTCTGCCGCACTGCCCGGCGTGACGCCGACGATCTTGACGCCTTCGACCGGTCCGTCACTCCGGTCTTCACCGATATTAACGCCAAGGCGTGGGCGGTCATCGCTCATGAATTCAAAGCGGCGCTCCATCTCGCGTAATTGTGGCAAACGTTCGGCGCTCAGCTCGGCAATCTGGCGAGCTGCGTCGGCCATGCGACGCTCAGCTTCCTCGAGCTTCCTCGCAACCTCGGCCTCGCGCATTTCCGTCTCGGCCTCGACAGCAGCAGCCGCTTCGGCGCGTTCAGCCTGTTCCTGACTCTGCGCAGCGGCCTGTCCTGCAAGCAGCAACAATGCTGCCACCGGCAATAAGATTTTCATGGTCTTCATCGCGTTTTTCTCCTGTCAGGCCCGCGGGCCCTCGTACGGTTAAAAGCCCGCCCGTTGCGCCTGCGCATAGCGTAATCCGACAAGCAATTTCATTAGCCTGACGCGTTCGCGCCAGAAGATATGTTCGTCCTCGGCCGTCATCGTGACAGTCGTGTCGTTGAGCTGGTAATCGATGGCCGCAATGCGGTCTTCAATCTCGGAGATCGTCGCAACCGTGCCTGCCTGGCGAACCCGCGGTTCCTCCGGCAACGAGCGCAGGTCACTCTCGAGTTGTCGTGATTCGACCATCAGGGATTGCAGGGCATTTAAAGGTATGTCGTTTGCTGCCTGACTAACTGGCGGCTCGGTCATTCCGCCCGGCTCAGGTGAGTTCATCATGACCGGCACGAGTATGGCCACGAGAGCCACCGCGGCAGCCAGCCCAAGGCCGCCATTCCATGTCATTGGGCGGCGCATCACGCCCGTGCTGATTAAACCTTCTGCCTCGGCCTGCTCACGAATGCGCTGCCAGACGGCTCGCGGCGGCATTACATCCGGCAGCTTCCCGAGTTCTTGCTGCAACAGGTCGCGTTCATCCGCGGTCAATCCACAAATCATCTCTTTGTCCTTCTTGTCTTTCGACATCTTCAGCAACCTCTGAGCGCCGCGCTTCCGCTGCGAACGTCGTCTTCGGGGAGCGAGAGCATCGGCCGTAGCCGCTGATAGGCCCTCGATAGCTGCGACTTCGAGAAACTCTCCGTTCTTCCCATCAGCACAGCGATCTCCTTGTGCGTAAATCCTTCCACGTCGTGCAGCCAAACGACCGCGCGACCCGTCGCTGGCAAATTTGCCAGGGCAGCGTCCAGGTCCAGCGCATCATCTGGCTGGCTCGGGACACCATGGCTGCCGACATCGCCTGGCGTAACCTCATGCCAGTCATCGCCGAGCGACTGACCGCGCGCGGTCCAGGCCGAGCGCAAATACATCAGCGCCTTTGACACCGCGATGCGGCGTATCCAGCTACCCAGTGCCGCTTCACCGCGGAACTTTGCGATCGACCGCATGATCTCTATGAACGTCTCCTGCACGAGGTCTTCGGCCTGTGCTGGCACTCGTGTAAAACGCAGGCACAGCGAATAAACGGGTGCTGAAAACGCGCGGTAGATGATCTCGTGGGCACGCACGTCTCCGCGGGCTGCCCGTTTGACAATCGCCGGGTCTATCTGGATGTCAGCAAACTTGCTCATATCTCGGAATATTAGATGCCCTTTAGGTGAAAAAGGTCGCATTCGGGAAAAACATTTTCCGCTCTGGCGGGACGGCCTTGCCCCGCATATACTTGCCCGCGTGCCGGGATGGCGGAACTGGTAGACGCGCCGGATTCAAAATCCGGTTTCCGAAAGGAAGTGGGGGTTCGATTCCCCCTCCCGGCACCATTTCCAGAATTGAAATCACTTATGAAATATTGCTCTGACTGCGGACAGACCGTTTCCCTGAAGATGCCGGATGGCGATACTCACGAACGTTGGGTATGTGACTCCTGCGGCAGGATCCATTACCAGAACCCGCTGGTTGTCGTGGGTTGTGTTCCCGAGCGCGATGGCAAGATCCTGTTGTGCAAGCGAGCGATAGAGCCGCGCTACGGCTACTGGACGGTACCGGCCGGGTTCATGGAACTTGGCGAGTCAACGGCGGGCGGCGCGATGCGTGAGACGCTCGAGGAAGCCTGTGCTGAGGTCGAGATCGGCCACCTGTTCGCGGTCGTCGACGTCATTGATGCCGGGCAGGTGCACTTCTTTTATACCGCGAAACTGGAAGGTGACTTCAGGCCCGGCGCAGAGAGCCTCGAAGTGGCCATGTTCGGCGAGGACGAAATACCGTGGGACGACATCGCGTTTCACAGCGGCCACTACGCGCTGAAGAAGTATTTCGAAGACAAGGGTAAGAACAACGGCGTGCATATACACGAGTTGCGGCGCTCGAATTCCTGATCGCTCGCCTGGGCGGGCTCCTACTGTGCGACTCTTTGCTCGAGTGTAGCGATGAGTTGATCCGGCGCGACGTATCCGCCGATCAGCGTGCCGTCCTCAAGGATGATCGCGGGCGTTCCACTCAGACCGGCGTCACGTCCAATCAGGTAGTGCTCCTGGATGGTGGAGGCGTCGCACTTGGCCGTCGGGAATTCGCGGTCGAGTTTGGCCATGGTCAGGGCATTTTGACGATCTGCCGCACACCAGACATTCTCGGCCGTACTCCACGCATTTGAAGCGGGTCCGTTGCGCGGGTACATCAGGTAACGGACCTGGATGCCATGTTCCAGGTACTGGTCAATCTGGTTGTGCAGACGCCTGCAATAGGTGCAGTCGACATCGGTGAAAACAGACACCGAGTACTTGACCTCTTCGGGCGCGAACAGGATTGTCTGGTCATCTGTAACCGCAGACATCAGCTCGCGACGCGCGTCAGTGCGAACATTTTCGCTGAGATTAACCTGGTTATCGAGGTCGACAAGGTCACCCTGTAACAGGTAGCGGCCATCAGCAGAGATGTAAGCAACGATGGACCCGCTGTGAATCGTGTACCAGCCATCTACCGGGCTGGCACTGATGTCCTCGGGCTTGATCATGTCGAACATCTCGGAGATCTTCTGCCGAACTGCATCGAGTTCAGCGCTGCTCTCGTCTGCCTGAGCGAGCGATAGAACAGCGAAGGTCGCAACGAACGCGCCTAATAGAATGCTGGTTTTGGAGGTCATGCGGCTCATCTTCATTTCTCTGTAAGGCCAATAGTGCCGTGCTAACTCGGACCATCACAGCCCGCGCCAGTTCCCTGGCGCGCAGAGTGTAACAAAGCTAGCCGCGCGGGTGGTGTTCGCCGTGCAGGTCCTTGAGCCGCTCTCGTGCAACGTGCGTATAGATCTGCGTGGTGCTCAGATCGCTGTGGCCCAACAGTAGCTGGACGACCCTGAGATCAGCGCCCCTGTTGAGGAGGTGCGTCGCAAATGCGTGACGCAGGCTGTGCGGAGACAGCTTCTTGCGAACGCCCGCTTTGTCAGAGTAACGCTTGATGATGTGCCAGAATGCCTGGCGCGTCATGCGATCGCCGCGCCGGGTTGGGAACAGGTAGTCGGTCTGGCGCTCGAGCAGAATCTCCATGCGCGGGCCGTCTATAAAGTCCTTCAGCCAGCGTTGCGATTCGTCGCCCAGCGGAATCAGGCGCTCGCGATCACCTTTACCGACAATGCGCAGCACGCCCTGATTGAAGTTGATCTGCGACTGCTTGAGATTGATCAGCTCCGAAACACGCAATCCGGTGGCGTACAACAACTCGAGCATTGCACGGTCGCGGTGACCGAGCGGCTCATCTGTATTGGGTGCATTGAGCAGGGAATCAACTTCATCCTCGCTCAGCGTCTTCGGCAGAGAGCGACCGATACGCGGCATTTCGATATCAGCTGTCGGGTCGGTGTCACGCATCCCTTCACGCATGATGTAGCGGAAGAAGCGACGGAAACTCGACAATTGCCTGGCCGTCGACCGCGGCTTCGCGCCGCCCTCGACGCGCCCTGCGATAAATGCAAGAAGGTCCGCTTTGTCGGCCATCTCGATGGACTTGTCTTTTTCTGCAAGTCCTCGGCCCAGCGTCATAAGATCAGCGCGGTACGCACCCAGCGTATTCTGCGAAAGGCCGCGTTCCATCCAAATAGCGTCAAGAAAACGGTCAACCAGTTCTTCCGAACGGGTCACCGACTTCGATTGCGGTTTGTTTTGCTCTTTACTGGCCATAGATCCCATCTGTTCAGTCGCGCAATCCTTTGCGGTAGCATACGCCGGATTTCACACCTCCCGGATACGCCAAGCGACGGATTTTTCAAGGGTTTGAGTATGATGAGGACATCTTGCAACCGGCGTGACCGCTGTCACATATTCCAGAAGGCATTTACATAAAGTGACCCACGTCACAGTCATTTGGCGGACCCTGTACGGCCTCTACGGCTGGCTGGTGTTTATTTTGTGTGCCGCTATTGCGCTCCTTGCGACGATATTGGTGCCATATGCGCCCCTGCGGCACCAACTGGCAGCATTGGCGACACGTGCCATATTCATTCTCGGCGGCGTGCCAGCCAGAATCGAGGGCCTGGAAAATCTGCCCGCAGGCAACGCCGTCGTCGTTGCCAATCACGCCAGCTTCGTGGATGGCTTTCTACTCAAAGGCTATCTGCCCTATCGATTCTCCTTTGTCATCAAGGGGGAAATGCGCAATGTTCCAGTCGCACACTTTCTGCTGCGTCGTTCCGGGTCGAAATTCGTCGAACGTCATGAGCAGTCCGGCAGCAGCCGGGATGCGCGCCAGATCGTCAGGGCGGCACAGGAAGGCAATTCGCTGGCGTTTTTTCCTGAGGGGACATTTTACCAGGAGCCCGGCGTTGGCCGGTTCCGAGCCGGGGCCTTCGTATCAGCCATCAGGGGCGATATGCCTGTCGTGCCTGTTGCGATCTCGGGCACGAGGGAGATGATGCCGGCCAACCGGTTATGGCCGTGGCCGGTGCGGCCCCGGGTCTTGGTATTACCACCTATATTTCCCGGGGATTCGGCGTTCGATAATCACAAGTTGCTCGCGGAGACAGCCAGGCAGAAAATCCTGGCCGTGATCGATGAGCCTGATCTGTGTAGAGTATCGGGCGAAAATTCTAATGGGGATTAGAAAATGAGTTCAGACCCAGTCGTCATCGTTGCAGCGCAACGAACACCGATCGGAGCCTTCCAGGGCGTTCTGTCTCCTGTTACCGCTCCGGACCTGGGCGCCGCCGCGATTGCAGGCGCAATAGCGGACAGCGGAGTTGACGCCAGTGATGTCGACCAGGTGCTCATGGGTTGTGTCCTGCCGGCCGGCCTCGGTCAGGCCCCGGCAAGGCAGGCCGCCCTGAACGCGGGGACCCCGGCCGGTGCGGCCTGCACGACCGTGAACAAGATGTGTGGCTCTGGCATGAAAACGATCATGCTCGGCCATGACCTGAT
>CALZHX010000396.1 GCA_945787435.1 uncultured Woeseiaceae bacterium | reverse complement strand
GGTATTCGCGACGAACGGCAGGCTCCGGAATTGACTGATCTCTTCGAGAACGAAACGGCAGACCGACAGGCCCGCCCGCTAGCAGATCGAATGCGCCCCGGTACCCTGGACGAGTTTTCCGGGCAGGCGCACCTGCTCGAACCGGGCAAGCCACTGCGGCGCGCGATCGAAAACGGCCGGGCTCATTCGATGGTGTTCTGGGGGCCGCCGGGTACGGGTAAGACGACGCTGGCGCGCCTGATTGCAGCGACCACGGATTCCTATTTCATTGCGTTGTCGGCGGTCATGGCCGGCGTCAAAGACATTCGCGCGGCGGTCGACGAGGCGAGGCAGTACCGGCAGGTTGCCAATCGCGGCACCGTGCTGTTTCTTGACGAGGTGCATCGCTTCAACAAGTCTCAGCAGGATGCCTTCTTGCCGTTTGTCGAAGATGGAACACTGACGTTCATCGGTGCGACAACCGAGAATCCATCATTCGAACTCAACAACGCGTTGTTGTCGCGTGCGCGCGTCTATGTACTCAAGACACTCGATGAATTGGCTTTAATGGGCATACTCAGGCGCGCACTCAGTGATAGTGAGCGCGGCTTTGCCGGCAAGTACCATATCGACGATGACGCCCTGCAGTTGATCGCCCTGGCAGCCGACGGCGACGCCCGACGCTCCCTGAACTTGCTCGAACTCGCAGTTGATCTCACAGACGGCGATGAAATTAGCGAGGCAACGGTCAAAGAAGTTGCGACAGGCAGCCGCCGCCGTTTTGACAAGCAGGGCGAGTACTTCTACGACCAGATTTCGGCAATGCACAAGTCGGTGCGAGGTTCGGATCCGGACGCATCCCTGTATTGGCTCATGCGCATGATCGATGGCGGCTGCGATCCACTCTATATCGCACGCCGCATGATTCGAGTCGCTTCAGAGGACATCGGCAACGCAGACCCCAGGGCCCTGCGCCTGACACTGGATGCCTGGGAAACGCTCGAGCGCCTTGGCAGCCCGGAGGGGGAGCTCGCACTTGCTCAGGCCGTTGTGTATCTCGCCTGCGCAGCAAAGAGCAATGCGGTGTACACAGCGGCCAAGTCCGCCCAGAAAGACGCCCAGGAATTCGGCTCACTCGAAGTTCCCATGCACCTGCGCAATGCCCCGACCAAGCTGATGAAAGAACTGGGCTACGGCAACAATTATCGTTATGCCCATGATGAGGAAGGGGCGGTCGCCAAAGGCGAAAAATATTTTCCCGACGACATGGATGAACGCACGTATTATCATCCGGTCCCGCGCGGACTCGAGATCAAGATCCGCGAGAAACTGGCCGAAATCAAGAAGCGATGATAGATCCCAAACTACTCAGGCAAGAAACAGAAGCGGTTGCCGCCAACCTGGCGCGACGTGGCTTCGAATTCGATGCTGGCACCTACCTTGCGCTGGAAGAACGGCGCAAGTCACTGCAGGTTGAAACCGAAGAGCTGCGTAACGAACGCAACACGAGCTCCAAGAATATTGGCAAGGCGAAGGCGCAGGGTGAGGATATCGCCCCGCTGCTCGAGGCCGTCAAGGATTTGGGCGATAAGCTCGAGAACAATGAAGCCGAGTTGCAGACGATCCTCGGGAAATTGCGATCGATTGAACTCGGCCTGCCGAACCTGCTGGCTGACGATGTGCCCGACGGCAAGTCCGAAGAGGACAATGCTGAGGTACGTCGTTGGGGAGAACCAACCGAGCTCGGATTCGACGCAAAAGACCACATCGAGTTGGGTGAGAATCTCGGAATGCTCGACTTCGAGACGGCCAGCAAGATATCCGGCTCACGATTCGCAGTCATGCGCGGGCAGTTGGCGCGCATGCAGCGTGCGCTGATTCAATTCATGCTCGATACGCACACGCAGGATCACGGTTACATCGAAACCTACGTTCCTTATCTCGTGCAATACGACGCGCTTGTCGGTACGGGCCAGTTGCCGAAATTCGAGGAGGATTTGTTCAAAACGACGACCGAGACGCCGTTCTACATGATCCCGACCGCCGAGGTTCCGGTCACAAATTTCGCCCGCGATGTTATCTTCGAAGCGGACCAGTTGCCCATGCGGTATACGGCGCACACGCCGTGTTTTCTTTCGGAGGCGGGCTCCTACGGCCAGGACACACGCGGCATGATCCTGCAGCACCAGTTCGAGAAGGTAGAACTCGTGCAATTCGTCGCACCGGGCGACTCTGATCGGGCTCTGGAGGAACTGACCGGGCACGCCGAGGTGATATTGCAACGCCTCGAGCTCCCGTATCGGGTGATGGCTCTGTGTGCGGGCGATGTCGGCTTTGGTTCGGCCAAGACCTACGACATCGAGGTCTGGCTTCCCGGCCAGCAGAAATACCGGGAAATTTCATCCTGCAGCAATTACAACGAATTCCAGGCACGGCGTATGCAGGCGCGCCGGCGCAATCCCGACACAGGCAAGCCTGAATTAATTCACACGCTCAATGGTTCGGGTGTAGCGGCGGGTCGTGCGCTGGTCGCTATCATGGAGAACTACCAGCAAGCCGATGGCAGCATCCGCGTGCCGGACGCACTGCAGTCTTACATGGGCGGAGCAACGACTATCTAGGGGTAGACCCTGTAGTGGAACTCCGGCGGCACGACGTCATAGTGCGGTTGCAGGAACATGACCAGGTCTGTCAATTCCTGAACGGTCATGAAGCCGTTATACACGTACATTTTCGACTTGCCGTCTTCAGAGACGAGATCTTTCGCATATCCGTCTGCGAGTTTGTGCGACGGGTTAATGATCGCAGTGACCAGTTCGCCGTATGTCTTGACGCGTGTAACCGAACCACCGAGTTCCACGAATGGCTCGAAGCCAGGAATCGCGGGTAGCTGTTCACCCTGAATCGTGTGGCATTGGTTGCAGTGCATGTAGACAAAAGTCTCGCGGCCTGCCATCGCGTCGCCGTCAGGCAGCCGGAAGCCGCGCTCGGACATCGTGCGGTCTTCATCACAGCCGCTCAACACGAGAACGCATGTCAGGAGCAGGGTAAGGGCTGAGAATCGTTTCATAGCGGCGCTCCTTATCAGTGCCTGTTCGCCAGCTGGCAGTTAAGAAATAACACGTAGTCTCCGCTGGAAACATCCGTGAAAGCCGCAGGCATTGGGCAAAAAAAAGGCCCGCACTGCGGGCCTTTTGCTTGAATTTACGAGGCGGCTCATTCGCGCATAAAACGCAGGATCCAGAGGAACAGCAATGCAATAGAACCAAACAGTTCCAGGGCTGCTGAGACGTACCTGTTCGTTGGGTAGGTGCGCATTATCTCGCCGGTCTGGTAAAGGATCGAGGCGCCCAGCAGGCCGATCATCGCAACAGAAAACCACTGTCCCCATTGGAAGCCGAGGAACATGCTTGCCGCGATGGCAACCAGTGCCAGCATGAAGCCCCACGTGACAATACCGCGCAGGAATGAGAAGTCTTTACGTGTGATCATGGCTGTGGCGATGAGGCCTACCGCACCCAGGATAGTTACGCCTGCTGCACTGTCGACGACACCCGGCTGTTTCATTTCGGCGAAATAAATAGCCGGTGCAATGAACACGGCGAATATGCCCACATAGGCCGCAAATGCCGCATATTGCACGGCCGTTGACTGCGCGCTACGAGCGACACTCTGTGCGGCCAT
>CALZHX010000395.1 GCA_945787435.1 uncultured Woeseiaceae bacterium | reverse complement strand
CTCGCGTTATCGAACGGCAACACGGCGATGCTGTTCGCCAGGATCGGTATATCGGAATCCGGGCCACGTTCCTGTATCGCCGGTTTAATGAGAAAGAACAGTCCAGCCGTTCCGGCCACCAGCAGCGTCATCGACAGCGCGATACTGGCCGTGCCGCGGCGGCTGGAGATCGAGGTTCGCTGGATGCCTTCCGATGTGAGGTCAAAGGTCCACGCGAGGAACATCGCCACAGGGAATCCGACGACGAAGCCGATAACGGCCAGGGTTGATATCCACTGGGGCAGGAACAGCTGCTCAGTGACCGTGACAACGACCTCGGTCAGGCCCCAGGCCACGGCGCCATAGATTGCCGCCACCTGCACAACCTTGCGTTTTCTGAGTTCAGCGAAGAAGGACTGCTCGGGCATGGCTAGCAATCTCGGGTCAACAGGTAGTGAACAATACTATGCTGGGATGCTCCGTCCTGCACAGGAGTCGGCGTCAGCTTGTGATCATTCCTGCCCGCCGAAATAGCGGCTCACGCCCACGGCGAACGCTGGCATCACCTTTCTGCTGGCTTTGCGCCAGCGTCGAGTTGGAAAAAAGACTGCCTACCAGGCCGGTCTTGACGAGCAAACAAAACCCGGATCCCGGGGCAAATCTGTGAAACCCTGTTTGCCGTTCGCCTACGTCTTGTCCTTCAGCGTCATGTGGATCGCTTTTAGGTAGTGCTTGATCTCGTCGCGGTCGGCCACCATCACGTTCGCATAGCTTTCGGTGGCAACCTTTGCCTCGTCTTTGCTTAGCGCAACGGGTAGATAGGTGGCATTTATTGCGCCCGAAGCGCCAGCACTGCCTTCTACAGCGGTATGGTCACTGTAAGGCGCGATGACGACGTCATACTCTCCCGACTTGAGCTCAACGTTCAGCTCAAGTTCGTTCTCCACCAGGCGTACGCCGTGACCCGACTGGGCCAGGGCTTCTGCAAGCAGCTTCGCGCCCTCGGATTGCCCATACACCAGCACGCTGCCCGGCAACGGAGCCGTATAGACGCGATAGGAAACACCCTTGCCGACACGGTACAGGCTGTCGCCGCAGGCGATGGCATCGAAAGAGAACAAGACAGCGAATAACGCGATCAGAAATTTCATACGTGATTGCATGGCGGATGCTCCACGCGCGCCTAAATTAACGCGCTTATCAATAATACTTAGCACACGCCCAAAAGTTGGTCAATTATCGCCCCCCTAAGTCATTGATATTACGATTATCTTGGTGATTCGGACCGTTTTGCACTAGTCTTGGTCAGATAGCCTGCAATCGAATTTGTGACATGAAACAGCCACGGACAACGGGAATCACCTTATTGGCAGGGTTGATTCTGGGCCTGGTCGCCTACCATGGCGCATTGATCTTTAGCGGGCAGACCCCTGTCCGCCGCGAATTTCTCGACGAACAGCAGGCCCGGCTGGACAAATTGCAGGAAGAAAACCTCGAACTCACCGAGGAGCTTTTCCAGCCAAGGGTCGCGGGGGGCCTGGCCTTCAACCAGGATGAGCTGCCGTACGATGGCCAGGCGGACGCCGCTTCGATAATCAGCAGTGCGCAGAAGGAGGCGCGGGCAGAACGCAAATTCCTGATGGTGACCTTCGGCGCCAACTGGTGCCTGGACTGCCGAACACTACATCACCACCTCAACAGCGAGCCGGTCGCCAGCTACACTCGCGACCTGTTCCGTTTCGTCTATGTCGACGTCGGCAAGTTCAACCAGAACCGCGATGTCGCCGAGTCTCTCGGCGTTTCACTGTCCACGGGTATTCCCGTCGCCGTCTTCTTCGGTCCGGCGGGCGAGGTCATCGGCACCACGAACGAGGGCCAGTTGGAACCGGCGCGGCATTATTCCTCGAAGCAGATCCTCAAGTTCGTTCGCGGCGTCGCCGAGCGATACCGCGTCCTCGCGCCTGACTCTGTGGAATGATTGGCCCGAATGCTGGTCCTTCGATCCGAGGCGGGCCGGGCAAAACAGTTTCCTAAGGTAGAATCGGGCGCTTAACAGTACGCCGGTTAGTCTTTCATGCCCGAGCAGTCATTTTTCGCAGAACTTCGAAAGCGCAAGGTTGTGCAGGCGGCCGCCATCTATGGCGCCGTAGCCTGGGGCGTGACCGAAATCGTCGTGACCGTTGTCGAGCAGCTGTTCCTGCCGCAATGGGTTGCCACGCTCGCGGTCATATTCTTCGTCGTCGGCTTCCCCATCGCGATGTTCCTCTCGTGGACATTTGATCTCACATCGGAGGGAATTCACCGCACCACCATGTCCAGTCGCCGGGGAACGACGAGTATCGCACTATCGATGGTGCTTCTCGTTGCGGGAACCGCAGGACTGTTCTTCCTCATCAAGCCGGAAATAGATGACCGAGAAAAGTGGGCTGGCTCCTTTGATATCGCGCCGCAGAGTGTTGCTGTGCTCCCGTTCGACTACTCAGGTACGAATTCCGACGACAGCTACCTTAGTGCGGGGCTCAGTGATGAGCTACGAGATCAGCTCGGCCGGGTAAAGGGACTGCGTATTGCTGCCCGATCATCCTCAATCGCCGCGGTGCAGAGCAGCTTTGACGCAAAGTCCATGGCGCAACAACTTGGGGTCGCGAACGTGCTCGAAGGCAGCATGCGACGCCAGGGCAATGTCCTGCGTGTGTCGGTGCAACTCATCGATGGCGCAAGCGGTCTGGCCATCTGGAACGACACGTTCCAACGTGGCCCGAAAGAGCTACTCAATGTGCAGCAGGAAATCGCGGAGGCCGTGGTCCGCGAAGTCCTGCCCAACTCGGACCAGATCATTGTGGAACCCGCAACGCAGGATGCGACAGCCAACGAGCTGATGATACTGGCGCGCTAT
>CALZHX010000394.1 GCA_945787435.1 uncultured Woeseiaceae bacterium | reverse complement strand
TGTTAAATGTTGTTTCTAATCTAGATTATTAGCCTTGATCCAGGAGTTCCCTGAGGTTAATGACTGCCGCGTTCGCGCGCGCCAGGTAGTTCGCCATCACGAGCGAGTGGTTGGCGAAGAAACCGTAACCACTGCCATTCAGGATCATCGGGGATCCCAGTGGCTGCAGGCTGGCCTCGAGTTCGCGAATGATCTGCCTGACACTGGCGTTGGCATTCTTGTCGTCCAGGACTTGCGCGAAATCGAATTCGGCGGCGCGGAAAAAATGCACCAGCGCCCAGGCAGTCCCACGTGCCTCAAAAAAGACATCATCGACGTCAAACCATGACGTCTGCACAGTGACCTGGTCCGGCTGCGGATTCGATGCAGCCGCAGAGGGGTCACCGGCAAGGTCTTCATTGATCCGGGTTGTCGCGACACTGTCACCAAGCCTTCGTGTCAGGCTGCCCAGCCGCTTCTCGACCTGGGCGAGCCACTCCCGGAGATTGTCCGCGCGCGCATAGAATTGTGCCTCTGTATCGGCATCGTCGACGAGTCGGTCTCTGTAGCGCCGGAATCCTTCGGCCGCATCGCGATACTCGGACTCGGCTTTTGGAAATATCCATGAGGTGTTGTCGATAAAGAAAGCCTGCTCCCCGTCGCGAACGTCAGGGTCTTCCTTGGATTGCGACTGACTCCGGCTGTAGTCGTTGCGAATAACTCGCGCGAGGTCGCGCACTTGCTGCAGCACACCAACTTCCCAGTTGGGCACGTTGTCGAGATAGACACCCGGCGGCATGACGTCATTGCTAAGGTAACCGCCTGGTTTGTCGAGCATCGTCTCCGTTACGCGTATCAGCGTATCCACGGTCGAATAGCCGACAACAATGCGTTGCTCGTCGATCGTATGGTTCACCCAGAATACGTCAGGCTGGCGTGACCAGTAGATGCCGATCACGATAAAAACAACGGCAAGAGCAGCTATTGCAGCGCCGGTGATTTTCACCCAGCGCGGCCTGGCCAGGATTTTTGCAGCAGACTTTTCGGTCACGTTTCAGACATTCGCTTCAGTATCTCAGGCAATACCGTACCAGCTTTTGCGGCAAATGCGTGATCGAAACCGGCCGCATGTTCGGTCGGGTCAGGATTGACCTCGGCAACGGTTGCGCCACTGTTTCTTGCGATTTCCGCCAGGCCTGCGGCGGGATAGACGAGTGAGGACGTGCCAATCGAGAGGAATACATCGCAGTCAGCCGCGGCAGCAAATGAGTCGTTGAGGGCCCGCTCGGGGATGGCTTCCCCGAACCAGACAACGCCTGGGCGCAGGTGTCCGCCACAACCGGGGCAAACGGGAACGCCGCCGGCACTGTCTTGCTCTTCGTCAATGATGCAGCTCTCAACAAAGCAGCGATCCGCAAATAAGTTGCCGTGAAACTCGATCACGTCCGAGCTGCCGGCGCGCTGATGCAGTCCATCAACATTCTGCGTAACCAGGGTGAAGCGTGGGACAAGCTTCGCAAGGCTCACCAGGGCCCGGTGCCCGGGATTGGGCTCTGCTTTGGCAACGAGTTCACGACGCCACCGATACCAGCGCCAGACCAGGTCCGGATCACGGAGAAACGCCTCTGGTGTCGCGAGGTCGAGCGGGTCATATTGCTCCCACAGGCCGCTTTGTGCCTCGCGGAAAGTTGGCACGCCGCTTTCGGCGGAAATGCCGGCCCCTGTGAGAACGCAGACATGCTGCGCCTCACGCAGGGCTGTCAGCAGGCCATCAAGCGGCAAGCTGTCTCAGCACGTAGTGCAGGATGCCGCCGTTCTCGTAGTAGTCACGTTCCTTCGGCGTATCGATGCGGATGTCCGCCTCGAACGTAACAGGATCGCCTTTTTCAGGCGTCGCGGTGACGGTGACGGTTTTGGCATCGGCATCTGTATGGCCGGAAATATCAAAAGTCTCCGTACCGGAAAGACCAAGCGATTTGGCATCGTCACCATCCTGGAATTGCAAGGGCAGTACGCCCATACCGATCAGGTTCGAGCGGTGGATACGCTCGAAACTCTTTGTAATAACGGCCTTGACGCCCAGCAGCACCGTCCCTTTGGCAGCCCAGTCTCGGGATGAGCCCGTGCCGTACTCGGTGCCGGCGACGACCACGAGCGGTGTGCCTTCCTGCTTGTACTTCAGGGACGCGTCGTAGATTGACATCTGTTCACCGCTGGGCTGGTGCTTCGTCCAGCCACCCTCAGTGCCGGGTGCAAGCTGGTTGCGCAGACGTATGTTGGCGAACGTGCCGCGCATCATGACTTCGTGGTTGCCACGACGCGAGCCATACGAATTGAAGTCAGAGGGTTTCACGCCGTTCGATTTCAGGTATTCGGCCGCCGGACTATCGGCTGCGATGCTGCCCGCCGGTGAGATGTGATCGGTTGTCACCGAATCGCCGAGCAGGGCGAGCACACGGGCGCCTTTGATCTCTCTCACTGGCGCCGGGTCAGTAGTCATGCCCTCAAAGTACGGCGGATTCTTGACGTACGTGGATGCCTCATCCCAGGTGTAGATCTCGCCTTCGGG
>CALZHX010000393.1 GCA_945787435.1 uncultured Woeseiaceae bacterium | reverse complement strand
CGGTATTATTCTGACTGCGTTCGGGTCCGCTTACTACCACCTCAACCCTGCCAACGATCCGCTCGTGTGGGATCGCCTGCCAATGACAATTGGCTTTGCAGGTCTTTTTTCCCTCATACTCGGCGAATTTGTATCGAAGCGCATTGGACGCGCCGTCCTTATCCCGCTGTTGTTGATTGGTATTGCTTCGGTCGAGTACTGGGCGTACACCGAGACAAATGGACAGGGCGACTTACGTCCCTACGTCGTCGTGCAGTTTTTGCCGATGATGCTGGTTCCGGCCATTCTGCTGACGTACAAGCCCGCCATCGGCTCTGCGAAATACTTCTGGTACATGCTGCTCTATTATGTGCTCGCCAAGTTGTTCGAGTTCATCGACAGCGAACTCTATGCGGCCGGTGGCGTCATCAGTGGACATTCACTGAAACATGTCTTTGCAGCCATGGCTTCAGCAACGGTGTTGTTTGCATTGATGAAACGACGACACGCATTTGCTGGCAATACAGCGTTTTAGCGATCAGCACGAGCGCCAGGCTTTTTCCCTAAACTCGGTCAGGCCGGCATCGAGAAACTTTGGCGGCGCATTGGCAATATCATCGCGCTGCCCGACACAATCCAGACCTGGCCAGTATTCGAGTAACTCTTCGTCACCAACCGAGAAGGGCGGCCCGCTTGCAATCTCCTCGTCGTATTCCAGTGTAATGACAAGTTGTTCAGCGTCGTCGGTCAGCAATGAGCCGACGTGAGACGCATAGGCCGATCGCTGTTCCGCCGGAAGCGCTATCAATGCGCCACGATCGTAGTGCGCATCGCACCGGATTGATGTCAGGTCGAACAGATCGCCACAGAAAATAGTGATATCGGCGTCGATCGCGTCGTATCGCGGCAGCCCGTTCTCCGAGACGCTGAACGCAAGGTCTTGCTCGGCGAAGAACGACTCGACGGCGATGTCGGATAGCTCTACACCGACGACCCGGTTCCCCCGGGTGGCAATCCACAGCAAATCGACAGACTTGCCGCACATCGGCACGAGAACCGTTCGGCCGGTGGCGCGCCAGTATTTCTGCAGGCTCGCGTTGCCGTCTGCCTCGTGCCAGCCAATACGTCCTTCCTGCCAGCGTTCCAGCCAGGGTTCTGCCAAGATATTCTCCCGCTAGGTAACACCCGAAGTTTACCCGCCGCATTGGCAGCGTTACTATGCGCGCGCCCATAAAATCCTGAGGAATCATTCGGAATGAGCAACGCACTACGAATCGACGGTAAGGAAAAAGCCGCTGAAATGTCCGAACAAATTACGGCTCAGACGGCCGAGTTGCTCGAGAAGCATGGCCTGCAGCCGGGACTCGCCGTCGTTATCATTGGCGAAGATCCAGCAAGCCATGTGTACCGACGTAACAAGAAAAAGCGCGCCGAAGGTTGCGGCTTTCACTCGGTGCAGCACACACTGGATGCCGGAACAACAGAAGCCAACGTACTCGCGCTTATTGACGAACTCAACAATGACGACAAGATTCACGGCATTCTCGTGCAGTTGCCCTTACCGGATCACCTGGACGAGCAAACCATCACCCAGTCGATTTCACCCGGCAAGGACGTCGACGGCTTTCATTTCATCAACATCGGCAAGTTGACGTCAGGCAACACGGCCGACGCGTTCGTGCCATGCACACCCGCCGGCTGCATGCTGATGATCCAGGACCATCTCGGCACTAACCTGTCGGGACTCAATGCGGTAGTCGTAGGACGCTCGAACATTGTCGGCAAACCGATGGCCAGCCTGTTGCTGCAGGCGCATGCGACAGTGACGATCTGCCACAGCCGGACCAAAGACCTGCCGGGCGTCGTCAGGCGAGCCGATATCGTTGTCGCAGCTGTCGGCCGAGCCAATATGGTGACCGGAGACTGGATCAAACCCGGTGCTGTGGTCATCGATGTCGGCATCAACCGTATCGAAACGACCGTCGACGGCGAAACGAAATCGAAGCTGACGGGCGACGTCGAATACGAATCCGCCTGCGAAGTAGCGAAAGCGGTGACTCCGGTTCCAGGAGGAGTGGGCCCGATGACAATTGTGATGCTAATGGCCAACACACTCAGGGCAGCACGACTGTCGGCAGGCCTGGATGGCTAGCGAGGACTTCCGCACGATATGGCTTCACCCGGACGACCCGGAGGTCGTCCAGATCATCGACCAACGGCTTCTGCCGCACGACTACAGCATCCACAACCTTCACTCGTGGAGCGACGGCGTCGAAGCCATCACCGATATGTACGTTCGTGGTGCGCCGCTCATCGGAGCGACGGCTGCGTGGAGCCTTTATCTCGCAGCACTGCACGGCAAATTTCCGAAAGAAGAGGTGGCGCATGCTGCGGAAGTTTTGTTGCAGTCGCGGCCAACGGCCGTGAATTTGCGGTGGGCTGTCGAGAGGGTAATGGCACACGTTGCAGATGCTGCCGACGGCGATCTCGCCCGCATTATCCGTGCCGACGCCGAGGCAATTTGCGCCGAAGACGTCGATATCTGCCTCGGTATAGGGCGGCATGGACTAACACTTCTCGAGGAAATCTCGCAGCGCAAGAACGGCGACACGGTCAATGTGCTGACCCATTGCAATGCCGGCGCGCTGGCGACGATTAACTGGGGCACGGCGACGGCCCCCATTTATCTCGCCCGAAAGGCCGGCATTGATGTGCATGTCTGGGTCGACGAGACACGGCCGCGCAACCAGGGGTCCCAGCTCACGGCCTGGGAGCTGGCGCAGAATGACGTCGCGCACACATTAATCGTAGACAATGCCGGCGGACACCTGATGCAACACGGGCAGGTCGACATCGTCATTACCGGAACAGATAGAACAACCCGGAACGGCGACGTCGCGAACAAAATCGGCACTTACCTAAAGGCGCTCGCAGCCTTCGACAATAATGTGCCGTTCTATGTCGCGCTGCCGTCGACGACGATTGACTGGAGTACGGCCGACGGCGTCTCCGAAATTCCTATCGAAGAACGGGACGCAAGCGAAGTTACGATGAGCTACGGTGTTCTGGACGGCGTCAGTTGCAACATTCGAACGGCGGCGCACGACACAAAGGTCGCCAATCCGGCGTTTGACGTGACACCAGCGCGACTGGTTACAGGATTGATCACCGAGCGTGGTATTTGCGATGCCAGCGCCGAAGGACTGGCGGACCTGTTTCCCGAGGAAGCCGCGATTTGACAATCGACGAAGGCTACATCAAGTACGACAGCGACTGGACGCCGGGGCCCGCGCCAGACCAGGAACTCACAATTTTGCTGGACACGTGGCGGCGGCCACTCTTCGACGCAGGCCTCATAGGTCACTATGAAGATCTCGGTGTTGGCTACGGCAACCTGAGTATCCGTTTGGGGTCGAGCGATCAATTCATCATCAGCGGCACGCAGACGGGGCATATCACCGATACCGACGGTCAGCATTACGCACACGTTAGCGGCTATGACATCGAGCGCAACCGCGTAAGTTCGACAGGACCGATTCAGGCCTCATCCGAATCACTGACCCACGCGGCAATTTATGAGCTGAGTGAAGCGATTAACGCCGTCGTGCACGTGCATAGTCGCGCGCTGTGGGACGCACTGAAGAACAAGTTGCCAACGACTGCCGACCACGTCAGCTACGGTACGCCCGAAATGGCCCACGAGTTCACCCGGCTATACAGAAATACAAATTTCCGAGCCAGCGGCGTCGCCATTATGGCGGGCCATGATGAAGGGATCGTCAGCATCGGCCACGATCTTGAAGAAGCGGCAACCCGGATGCTGACGCTCGAGCGCTAAAGTCAAAATGATTCGATCTGGTCGACAGCGACCGGGGCCAGGTGGAATTGGAACGTACGGCAGGTCTTTATGCCGGACAGCTCCTCGTCCGCGGGTAAAGGCCGATACGTCGAGGCCCGCACCGCGTCCCGTGCTGGTTTTTCAAAAACCCTGTTCGTGCTGCGTCGAACTGCCACTCTGCTCGTCTTTCCTTCCCGATTAACCTTGAAGCAAACTTCCACTTCACCCTCAACGCGCGCACGTCGTGCTTTCTCCGGATAGGTCGGAACGACTGTGTGCAGAGGCTGCCGCTCCCCCTCATCGCCGGGAACATACTCGACGATTGGCTCCACCTGGGCGAGCGCGACGGAAGACAACATTATTCCGGCCGCAATCAGGAGACGACTACTCCTCATCGTCATCAGCCGCCTGGCGGCGATCATCTATGACAATGAGCGGTGCGACCGGGTTCGTTGCATCCAGCAGCATTGAACGGACAACTTTTACCGTACGAGCGTTGGGCGCAATGGCCTCAGCCTTCTGCAGATCCGCTTCAGTTTCCTCGAATCGGCCCAGCTTCAGGTAGGCCAGTGCGCGGTTGCTGTAGGAACGCCAGTGCTGATCGTTCTCCACCAGCACCTGATCACAGTACGACAAGCCGGTCTCGTATTGTTCGAGCATGATGTAGCCGGCGCACAGGTTCGACAACCCGGTAGTTCGGTCGCGCGAATTCGCCGCACGCTTCACGCCGAGTAGCGTCAACCGCACACCCTCTTCGCCATCACCTGCAAGCAGCGCTTCCGCACCATAATAAAGGTCGGGATTGTCGGGCCCCAGGACCGTCTTACTCTCCTGCCCCTCCGCAACTGCTGCTGACAGACACAGGCAAACGACGACCGGGCACGTGAGCCATTGGGTCGTCACTTTGTTCATCGCATGTCTTTCCTGTTGTGTTGCCTTAGGATGCGCCAGTCTTCAAATGGGCGTTGAAGTGATCTACCGTGCGCCGCCACGCAAGCGCTGCGGATTTTTCGTCGAACCGTGGCGTCGTGTCATTGTGGAAGCCATGATTCACGTCCGGATATTCGTAGTTGGCGTAGTCCAGGTTATTGGCCTTTAGCGCCTTCTCAAAAGCGGGCCAACCGGCATTGACGCGTTCGTCCAGCCCCGCGTGGTGCAACATCAACGGTGCTTTGATACTGGCTGTATCTTCTGCGGACGGGTGGCGACCATAAAATGCGACCGCCGCATCGAGATCGGCGACTTGAACCGCAAGTCGCAAGGACATTCCGCCGCCAAAACAGAAGCCAACCGAGCCTACGCTGCCATTGCTGTCAGGGTGATCCTGCAGAAACCCGACCGCTGCCACGAAGTCCTCGACCATTTCGGCACCATCGCGTTCGCGCTGCATCGTCCGACCTTCGTCATCGGTGCCGGGATAGCCACCCAGCGGCCACAGTGCGTCTGGCCCGAACGCGATAAAACCGGCCACGGCAAGACGGCGAACAACGTCCTCAATGTAAGGGTTCAGGCCGCGATTCTCATGCACGACAACAACGCCTGGGAGCTTGTGATCGATGACGGCTGGTCGCGCAAAATAACCGCGCATCTCGCCACCACCGTTGGGCGATATGTATTTCTTATAACTGACTGAGATCGACGGGTCTTCGGGATCAACCTGGTTCGCCCGCGCGTAATCCGGACTCAAACTCGCGAGTATCGCGGCACCGGATACAGTAAAGGCTGCCGCCTGGTCGATGAACTGCCGGCGACTGACGGTGCCGTGCACATAGCCATCGAACAGCGTGAGTAAGCGCGGATCAAAATCGCCTGCTTTAGCCACTGATATAGCTCCCCAGTTGATCTATCTCTTCCTGCTGATCGGCAATGATTGCCTGCACGAGGTCACCGATAGAGATCATACCGATGACACGATCATCCTCGACGACCGGCAAGTGCCGGATGTGGCGCTCCGTCATCACCTCCATACATTCTTTTACGGTTTCCAGACCAGACGTCGTGAGCACATCCGTCGTCATTATCTCCGAGACACTGGTACTTTCCGATGAGCGCCCCTTGATAATGACTTTGCGGGCGTAATCCCGCTCCGTGACGATGCCACGCATTTTGTCGTCGTCCATAACGATGAGCGAGCCCACCGAATGGTCCGCCATGAGTTTAATGGCATCGAATACGGATACGTCAGGCGCAATCGAAATGATTTGGCGCTCTTACGAATCAAGCAGGTGTTTCACCAGTTTCATACTTATCCCCTTGGCCGTCTGTCGCGACTATCTCCGCTGATTCTAGCAGCAGGGGGGAATCTCGGGCATACCGCTGCGGCCCGCACGCATTTTTGCAAGAAAAATCAGAAACTTAAGCTTGGAGGACCCTAGCTGTCGTTGTCGATCGTACCG
>CALZHX010000392.1 GCA_945787435.1 uncultured Woeseiaceae bacterium | reverse complement strand
GTCGAGCTTTGCCTTTTCGACTCGTCGGGTCGTCAAACAAAGGCTGTTGACCTGCCCGAGTGCTCGGACGATGTCTGGCATGGTTTCCTGCCCGGTTGCCTGGCCGGACAGCACTACGGATACCGCGTGCACGGACCTTTCGCGCCCGCCAGGGGTTTGCGTTGTAACCCTGCCAAACTCCTGATCGATCCCTATGCGCGAGCATTGTCCGGCCAATTCAGCTGGCATGAATCCAGCTTTGACAGTAACGATCTCGACAGCGGGCAACATGTTCCAAAGAGCGTCGTCTGTGATCCGACCGGCGCCCTGTTTGCAAGTCGCCCGCGGGCCGCGTGGTCGGAAATGGTGTTCTACGAGGCCAACGTTCGCGGCTTCACAATGCGCCACCCCGATGTCCCGGAGGTTGACCGCGGAAAGTTCACCGGCATGCGCAACGCAAGAGTACTTGAGTACCTCAAGGCGCTTGGTATTACGTCGCTGGAACTGATGCCGGTGCACGAGTTCATCGACGAACATCATTTGCACAAGCGCGGCCTGCGCAATTTCTGGGGATACAACACGGTATCGTTTTTCGCGCCCACTTCACGTTACGCAAGAGTCGACGCACGCGCCGAGTTCGTGGATATGGTGCAAACCATCCATGATGCCGGCATCGAAGTCATTCTTGACGTCGTGTACAACCATACGGGCGAAGGTGATACGAATGGCCCGACACTGAGCTTTCGCGGATTCGATAACCTGGCGTACTACAGCACTGAGGCGGGTTCGCCCGAGGCCTATATCAACGACACGGGTTGCGGTAACACTGTAAATGCGGATCATGCCCGCGTGCAGGAACTCGTGCTCAACAGCCTGCGCTACTGGCACCGCGACATGGGTGTGGATGGATTTCGCTTCGACCTTGCGCCGGTTCTCGGGCGACACGATCATGGCTTCTCTTCGTCACACCCGCTATTGCAGGCAATCACCAGCGACGAAGTCCTGCACGACGCAATACTGATCGCCGAGCCCTGGGACCCGGGTCCTGATGGCTATCAGCTGGGGCACTTTCCATCGCGCTGGTCCGAATGGAACGACAAGTACCGCGACGATGTGCGTCGCTTCTGGCGCGGCGATGACGGATCTGCCAGTGATTTCGCGAAGAGACTGCACGGCTCGGCAGATATTTTCGAGGCGAGCGGGAGACCGCCGCTGGCGAGTGTCAACATGGTCGCCAGCCATGATGGCTTCACGCTTGCCGATGTCGTCAGTTACGAGAAACGTCACAATGAAGCCAATGGCGAGAACAACCGTGACGGACACGCGCACAACTTTAGCTGCAATCATGGTGTAGAAGGACCGAGCGAGGATGCGGGTATCCTTGCAATTCGTCGGCGTCAACGGCTCAACCTGCTCGCAAGCCTGCTGCTGTCGCAAGGCACGCCTCTGTTGCTTGCAGGCGATGAATTTGGCCACTCCCAGTACGGCAACAACAACGCCTATGCGCAGGACAATGAGACCAGCTGGCTGGACTGGTCGCGTATCGATGAAGACCCGGAGTTTCCTGATCAGGTCAGAGAACTTATTCGGCTGCGGCGCGATGAGTCATTGCTGCGCTCACCGCGATATGTTCACGATGAAGATTCGATTGAATGGCGGAAACCGGACGGCCAGCATATTTCGGACGCCGACTGGGATGAAACACGCGCCTTTAGCCTGCTCATAGGAGACACGGAGATTCTCGTTTTGGTCAATGCGTCTCGTGACGACGTGCAATTCTCGTTGCCTGAGAACAATGGCAATGGCTGGCGATTGTCATTCTCGAGCGCACCGGCACTCTCGGTTCATACTGAAGCGACGTCGCTGCCTGCACTTTCTGTTGCAGTGCTAACCCCGACTAATGGCTGACCAGGAACGCATTGACCACTTCTGAATCGACGCAACCACACCCTTTTCGTCCGATCGCGCAAATTTGCGCGACGCTCTACCGGAACTGCAACTGCTCGTTCTGTGATCGGAAGTTCAGCGCGCAGCGGCGCACGAAGTCGTCGATTTCGGTCATATCAATTCTGCCAGAGAACTGCTCGCTGCCTTGTAAGTCCCGGATTTCCGGGTAAAAACCATAGCCTGCCAGCAAGCAGTGCCACGACATCGCGGTATACGTTGACTGAATCTGCTGCTTTTCCATCTCCTGGCTCAGATTCTGGCCGGATTTCCAGATCTGCAGTATCTGTTGCAAGCGATCAGGCACGTTCGTGTTGGCACCATTTTGCCGCCAGTAATCCGTATCGTCGCGTGTGTTCATGATGTAGTGCGCCACGATATAGTCGCGCACTTTCTCGAAGCTCTCGTTAATCCGCTCGTTGAATCCGTCGCGACCCTCACCCGCAATCCCTGACACGTTAACCGTCTCGATAAAGTCATAGACCGTGTTGCAGACGAGATTCAAGGCCGTGGCCTCGAGCGGTTCGATAAAACCCTGTGACAAGCCGACCGCCAGGCAATTTCTTTCCCAGTGTTTTTCGACACGTCCGACCTTCATCTTGAGGTGGCGAGCTTCCACGTCACTTTCGAGCAGCCCGAGGTGCGTTCGCAGTTCCGTTTCAGCATCCTCGTCGGAGCAGAACGACGAGGCGTAAACGTAGCCGTTGCCGACGCGTTGCGTGAGCGGGATCTCCCACGCCCAACCGTGTTTTAGCGCGGTCGAAACCGTCTGCGAGCCAATCTCGTCTTTCTGCTCGGTCGGCAGGACGACTGCCGAGTCGTTGAACAGGTTTTCTGCAAAAGACCGGAATGGAACCTGCAAGGTCTTCTGCATCAATGTGGCCCGAAATCCCGAACAATCGACAAAGAAATCGCCCTCGATGGTCGCGCCGTCATCGGTCAGCAACGACGCGATATCGCCGTCAGGCGACTGATTGACTTCAACAACTCGAGCCGCAACATGTTTAACGCCTCTCGCGGTCGCTTTTTCACACAGAAACTCGCCAACGAGGTGGGCATCGAAGTGATAGCCGTATTCAACGAGGAATGGAAAGTTCTCATTGGGCTTCGGCCCCTGGTGGTTCTCCGAAAGCCTGGCGCCCAGGAAGAAGCGATCCGGGTGGGCATGGACATCGACGCCAAGGCGGCGCGCATACGCGTTGAGGTAGAAAGCCGTCTTCGTGTGCTGGTCAACCTGCGAGGTGAATGGGTGAAAATAGCGGCCGTATCCGGGACGCGTTGACCAATCCACGAAGGAAATTCCGTTCTTGTAGGTCGCGTTGCACCTTGGCATCCATTCAGACTCCTCGATACCGAGGTCATCGAAAAATATTTTCAGCCGTGGTGTGGAGCCCTCGCCCACCCCCACGGTGCCGATGGCCGGGGATTCGATAAGCGAAATACCAGTACCCTTGTCGCCCCAGGCATCGACCAGCGCGTTGGCCGTCATCCAGCCGGCCGTGCCGCCGCCGAGGATTACGATTCGCTGTTTCACTT
>CALZHX010000391.1 GCA_945787435.1 uncultured Woeseiaceae bacterium | reverse complement strand
TTCATGTTTGTTACTCCAATAAATGTGCCCATAGCGGGGACACAGTAGACGATTGGATCGGGCCAACTATGCCGATCAGGTCACACTTTAGTGACATAATGACCATATGTTGCGCGGGCGCTACAGATTCAGAGTGATTCTCAGCCCGTAGGTCCTCGGAGCCTCCAGGAACGGTGCTCCAGGTCCCGGATCGCTAATCGGATTGCCGGTCGCGGACGCGGATTGAACATCCGAGTTCTCGAGGTTTTTCGCCCATAGGCCAGCCGACCACTTGCCAGTGCCAAGGTGCCAGGTCAGCGCAAGATCTGTCTTCGTGTAACTGGCCTGGTACAGGCCCGGCGAGTGTGAAAAATCACCCCAGAATCCGCTTTCGTATCGCGAACTCAGGTCGGCTCGAATATACGCTCCCGAGGACAGCATCCAGTCGTGGACGATGCCCAGTGTCGCGGTCCAGTCCGGCGCATTTTGCATTTGATTGCCGTTAAACACATCGAGTGAGTCCTCGATGAAGTCGTCGTAGCGTCCGTGCAGGTAGCCGAGCGAAAACGAGAAATTTGTGTTCTCCATCGATGCAGGCGCGAACACGAGATCGGATTGCAAGCCGTAGATCCTGACGTCGGCGTTGGTCAGGAAATTCGTGCCGGTGGCGGCGTTGAAAGCCTGCGTCAACAAGTTATCGTAGACGTAGTAGAACACCTCGTTGTTGAACACGAAACGCCCGTCAAGAAAACGGCTTTTTGCACCAACTGTGAACGACAGTAGTTCCGATTCTTCGGTTACCGCGTCCGGAAACACATCAAACGTGCCGGGCTGAAACCCTGTTTGTGCCGTTGCATAAAGCAGTGCATCGTTCGACGTGTCGAATTCGACACCC
Organism: uncultured Woeseiaceae bacterium; assembly: GCA_945787435.1. Lineage (GTDB taxonomy): Bacteria > Pseudomonadota > Gammaproteobacteria > Steroidobacterales > Woeseiaceae > UBA1847. The sequence continues at coordinate 1,913 of CALZHX010000391.1, read as the reverse complement.
AACTTCCAGTCGACATGATCCCAAGAATCATCATTCGCCCAGGCTAATGGCGCGACGCCTGTAAACAGTGCAACAGGGTCCTCCTTAACGGCAGGACCGACAACGATGTCCGGCTGAAAACCTGAGCCACGACGCTCGTCATTCGAAACACGTCCACCGGCGACAAGACGCAAGTCCTCGGATAACGCATAGCGCAGTTCGCCGAACAGCGCTGTTCCTTTCAATTCATGATCGCGGACGTCGCTCGCGTCGAGCCACAAACCGGGCGGCGATGTCGGAAACAGCTCGTCCGGACCAAACTGGATAAACAGCTGGCCCGTCGTCTCGATCTGGTAGGCGTACAGACCACCGAGCCAGGTCAGCGCGCCGCCGTCGTCGTAGTCCAGGCGAAGCTCGTGCGTCTGCTGGTCGATGGTCTCGTTGAAGTCCCCGTTCTTGTGCGTCAGCCAGTACCCCTGGCGCCAGTCGAAGTCGAGGTATGACGGAATGTAGGTTAACGAGAGCCGCTCGTTGATGTCCCAGTTCACCTCGGCGCCAATCAGGGTTGTATTCCATTCCCGACTCTGCGCGTCGATCGGACCCAGTGTCGCGAATGGCTCCAGATCGCCGAGTAGCCGGTCATCCCACGGATCCTTGTTCGGAAACGCCTGGCTCTTCGGGTTCGTCAGATTGCCCTTGCTCAGGAGATTGGCCGCATAGCCGTCGCGGCTCTCTATATGGCCCCACAGGTGGATGGTCACCGAATCACCAGGCGATGCTTCCAGTGCGAGAAACGCCGCCAGGTCGTCCGCCGAATCCGCGCCACTCTCGAGATAGCCATCTCGATCGAGATAACTCAGCGAGCCGCGCAGGCTCAAGTTGTCGTTGACCGGTATGTTCTGTGTCAGCGTCGCGCGCAGGTGTGAGTAGTTGCCGGCCTCAACCAGCGCCCTGGTCTCGAACTCATCGCTCGGCCGCGCCGTGATCGTGTTGATCACACCGCCGATGGCGCCACGACCGTAGAGCGTACCCTGCGGCCCGGGAAGAAACTCCATGCGTTCAATGTCCACCAGTGTCGCCGACGTCACCTCACGAGGCACGTACACGCCATTGATGTTGTAAGCGTTCGGCGGCTCGATCATTGGCAGGTCTAACGTCGACCCCACCCCGCGAATGTAAATCTCAGTCGATGCCGATTCTTTTTGCAGGCGCACGGACGGCACGAGATTCTGCACATCGGCTAGCGTCGTGATGCCGCGAACCGTGAATGTCGCACGTTCTATCGCAGTGACTGCAGCCGGAGTCTCCTGCAACAGCTGCGCGCGCTTTTGTGCGGTTACGACGATTTCGTCAATTTGTTGTGCCCAGGCGTTGCCTGCCAGCAACGCCGCCAATAAAGAGAAGTAGCGAACTCGATTGTTGTTGTTGTGGCTCATATGGGCCATATCCTCACTTGAAAGGCAGCGCGGTGTCTGCCTTGATTTCCTTTAGAACGATGTTGGAACGCACCTGCGAAACGCCGGGCAATTTGAAGATGAAATTGTCGAGAAATGCGTTATACGCGTCTATGTCCTCGACGACCACCCGCAGGTGAAAATCGGCTTCACCACTGGTTGCAAAACACTCCAGCACCTCGGGATGCTGCAGCACCTCGCGAACGAAATGTTCGACGTGCTTCTGCTCGTGGCGGGTGAGCGACACGTGCACCATCGACGCGAGGCCGAAGCCCGCCTTCTTCGCGTCAACGATCGCCGTGTAGCGATCAATGACGCCGGCCTCCTCGAGGCTTTTTACGCGCCGCCAGGTCGCGGAACTCGACATACCGACCTTGTCGGCAAGTTCCTGGTTCGTCAGCCGACTGTCTCGCTGCAATTCGGCAAGTATGCGGCGATCTTTTGCGCCGAGCATTTGTTTCTCCAAAGGCAGCAATAGTG
>CALZHX010000390.1 GCA_945787435.1 uncultured Woeseiaceae bacterium | reverse complement strand
TGCCCGTTACTGATACATCCCTGCCTAGCGCGTGAAGTGCAGGGGCTGACCCAACATATCGGGCGTCACGAGAGTAAGACCGCTCTCGGTCACGCGAAATCCACGCTTCCGGTCTGCATCTGCGTCTTCGCCGATGATTGTGCCGGGCGCAATCTTTGCGCCCGCATCGATGATGGCTTTTTTGATACGGCACCCCTCACCGATTTCGACATCCGGCAGAATGACAGAGTCAGTGACCGTGCTGTAGGACTGCACGTAGACACGGGAAAACAGCAGCGAGTGGTAGATTCTGGCGCCGGATATGACACAGCCTCCAGACACCATCGACTGGATGGCTTCGCCGCGGCGGTCGGAGTCATCGAAGATGAATTTCGCAGGTGGCGACTGGATCTGGTGCGTATATACCGGCCAGGTCTGGTCATACAGATTGAGTTGCGGCACGACTGACACAAGTTCCATATTCGCTTCCCAGTAGGCCTGCAGGGTACCGACGTCACGCCAGTAGGCCTGTTCGCCCGTTTCCGGGTCACGGAAGGCGTAAGCGTAAACCTGGTAGTCGTCAATGATGGCCGGAATCACATTGCGGCCAAAATCGTGTTGCGTCCCGGGCGTGTCAGCGTCTTTGATAACCTGCTCATACAGGAACTCGGTGTTGAACACGTAGTTGCCCATCGATGCCAGGCAATAGCCGGGATTGCCGGGTACCGGGTTTGGCTTTTCGGGTTTCTCGTCGAATGCAATGATGCGGCCGGTCTCATCGACGGTCATGACGCCAAACTGGCCAGCAGCTTCCTCGAGGGGCATCTCGATGCAGCAGATCGTCATGTCGGCCTTGCGTTCCGCGTGTGCGGCGAGAAAGGGCCCGTAGTCCATCTTGTAAATGTGATCGCCCGACAAAATGAGTACGAATTTCGGATCGTGCGTTCGGATGATGTCGAGGTTCTGGTAGATCGCGTCGGCCGTACCGCGATACCACTCACCGCCAACGCGTTGTGAAGCTGGCAGAATCTCGACGAATTCCTTGTTGCCGCCACCCGCCTGGAACCAGGACCAGCCGTGCACCAGGTGTCGGATCAGCGAGTGCGCCTTGTACTGTGTCAATACGCCCATGCGACGTATGCCGGAATTCAGGCAATTGGACAGCGCGAAGTCGATGATGCGGAATTTGCCGCCGAAATACAGCGCTGGTTTTGCTCGCCAGCCGGTCAGTTCGTGGAGTCGCGAACCTCGTCCGCCAGCCAGGACAAGCGCCAATGTTTCGCGCGTCAGGCGGCTGACGAAGCGTGCGTCTGTGGAGTAATTATATAAAGACATTGGGGGGTATCCGGAAGAAAAGCATCAACAACGCTAGTCTGCCAGAACTTTGCTGCGTCTGTCCGCTTCAGTCCTGTAGTGCGCGCCCGGAGAGTCCAACCAGGTTCGCCACTTGTGCACGCACATCGCCAGTCAGTTGCTCGTTCTGGAAACGCCAGCGCCAGTTATTGCTCGACGTGCCCGGCGTATTCAGTCGCGCCTCGGAGCCAAGTCCGAGATAGTCCTGCAATGGGGCAATAGCGAGTTTGGCGTCCGTGGAGAAAGCCGCTTTAATCATGTCCTTATGGATCGTCTCCGCCATGCCGCCAGTGACCTGCAGAGCGGCCTGCTGCGTCTCCTTTATCTCGATCTCGCTGCGCATGTCGTCAGGGCTGCCACGGAACCATCCTACTGTGGTGTCGTTATCGTGCGTGCCCGTATAGCAGACGCTGTTCGGCGTAACGTTCAAAAGATCGAAGTCCTCGTCCGCAACGTCAAACTGCAGGACAACCATGCCCGGGATATTCTGTCGCGTCCGCAGCGCGTCCACCGCAGGCGTAATGACGCCCAGGTCTTCGGCCACAATCGGCAAATTGCCGAGCGCGTCCTTCATCGCATCAAATATTGCGTCGCCCGGGCCGGGCTCCCAGGTCCCTGTCTTGGCCGTGTCGGACTCAGCAGGCACTGACCAGTAGGCCTCAAAGCCCCGGAAATGATCGATTCGGACCATATCCGACAAGGCGGCCGATGCGCTGAGCCGCTCGACCCACCAGCGATAGTCGCTGCGGGCATGCGCGTCCCAGTCATAAAGTGGGTTGCCCCAAAGCTGGCCATCCTCCGAGAAGTAGTCGGGTGGCACACCGGCAACAGCCTCGGGCCGGCCATCCTCATCGATCCTCAGGATCTCGGGGTGTGCCCAGGCATCGGCGCTGTCCAGTGCGATACAGATCGGCATGTCACCGAACAGACGCACGCCATGATCGTTCGCGTATTCGCGCATCCGGCCCCATTGCTCGAAGAACAGGAATTGTATGACCTTGATATCGGCAATCTGGGCATCAGCGCTGGCCTCGAGCTCTCTCATGGCTTCAGGGTCCCGGTGCACGTATTTGGGCGCCCACTCGGGCCATGGCCGCTCACCGTGCTGGGTCTTTAAAATTCGGTACAGGGCGTAGTCTTTCAGCCAGAGCTCATCGTTATCCTCGACAAACGCGTCACAGGCGTCCCTGAGAGACGGGCTCGCCCGTTCTTCGAAGCGTCCGGCGGCCAGGCGCAACAGGCGGCCCTTAATGGGAATGAGCGCCCCGTAATCGACATGGTCGGCCGGCAAGGCTGCGAGTTCCTGCGCCTCGTCCTTTTCCAGCAGGCCATTTGCAACCAGGTCGCGAATGTCGATCAGCAGTTCATTGCCGGCGAATGTGGACAGCGGCTGGTAGGGAGAGTCACCGTAAGCGGTTGGGCCCGTTGGCAAAAACTGCCATACAGCCAGCTGCATTTCGTTCATCGCAGCGATGAACTCGAATGCGCTCTGGCCTATCTCGCCGATCCCGTACGGACCAGGCAGTGACGTGATGTGCAGGCATACACCTGCCTGCCTGCCGGGTGGCAGAACATTTCCTGGATCACTGTTGGTCATTGGTTGTTGCGAATCATCCGCATTGGGCAGTTAGGGAAACTAATCACCGCCGGAGTGACAGGCAATGCAATGCATACGTATTCAAAGCATGAATACGTATGCATTGCATTGCCCCGATCCGGTGCGGTTTTTAAGATGCGGAAAGTTCTATATCCAAATACCAGACCTTGTTCGGGGGAATACTCAAGATGGTCACGAAGAAACGCTCAAATTTTTGTCGTTCAGCAGTATCGCTGGCCGTCGCAGCCGCACTGCCTGGCGCTGTTATGGCGCAGGACGCGGACTCCGAGGACGAGGCTATCGAGGAAATCATCACGGTAGGCATTCGCATGTCGATCCTCGATTCAACCGCCACCAAACGTAATGCTGACACGATTTCAGA
>CALZHX010000389.1 GCA_945787435.1 uncultured Woeseiaceae bacterium | reverse complement strand
ATAAGCGATGACCACTGGCCAGACTGCCTCTTGCCGTACGGCCGCCGCGACAGGTATGACGAGCAGCAGCCGGGCCAGTTCCGCATGAAATGCATACTCCCTGCCCTCGTTGAGCATGCCGATCGTCCAGAGTTGTGCCCATAGCAGCACACACGGAATCAACACCCCTGATGAGCCAGTCGTCGCAAACATCTTTGCGATGGCAAGCACCGTTACGATGACCACAGCGAACTGTGCCATTACGTAGTAGCGCACTCCGGAGCGCGGACTGCTGTCAAACTTCACGAAATGATCCAGGTCGGACGGCGGTTTCGGGTACTGCGCCGCAACATCAGCCGGCCGCCAACCTGTGCGCCGAAACCAGACGCCGAGCTTGTCACGCCAACGTGCCGTCTTGCGGGCATCAAATAACAGGTAGTCATAAACCTGCAGGTTCGCCCAGAACGGGTTCCAGCTGGCCAGTGGCTTACGCACGCCGAACACCACCGGGTCGTCGTCGTGTTCGTCTTCAAACGTGCCGAACAGCCGGTCCCACAGGATCAGCATGCCGCCGTAGTTCTTGTCTATGTATCGCTCGTTCTGGGCATGGTGTACGCGGTGGTTTGACGGCGTGACGAGAATGAAATCGAGCGCACCCAGGCGCCGCACAGTCTGCGTATGCACCCAGAACTGATAGATCAGGTTGACGGCATTAACCGTGATCAAAACCTCGAGTGGAAAGCCGATCAGGAACAGTGGCAGGTAGAAAATCCAGCCAAACAGGAACCCCGTGCTGGTCTGCCGCAGCGCGGTCGATAGATTGTAGTCCTCACTCTGGTGGTGTACCGCGTGCGCCGCCCAGAGAATCGAAATCTCATGGCTGAAACGGTGAAACCAGTAGTAACAGAAGTCCCAGGCGATCGCTGCCGTAACCCACAGCGCAATGCCTTGTAGCGATGTATCAAACCAGGACAGCGGCATATCGATAAGCGCAAAGTTCTGCAGCACGAAGCCCCAGATGACGAACTGCAGGAACTTGGTGAAATAGCCAGTCGTCGTGCTGAGGATGCCGGCGCTAAGGCTATTGATCGCATCATTCGCACGAAATAGTCCCTTGTGGCGAGCCCGGTCGATGATCAGTTCGACGATGATCGCGAGCAGGAAAAACGGCACGGCCAGGGCAATTAGGTCCATGCGCCAATAGTACGGTAAGCTCCGCGCCGTAACAGCTCCCAGAGAAATCTATGATTAATCCGGCCGAACTCGAACTCCTGCGGAACGCACTGGCGAAACTCGCCGAGGGCTACGAGCACCTGCCGGACTTCACGCCGGATTTTGACGCTGATGCCGCTTCCGAGGTACTGCAAACCGTCGCCAGTCGTATGCAGGACAACTACCCCTATTATCATCCGCAGTACGCCGGTCAGATGCTCAAGCCGCCGCACGCGGTCGCCCGAATCGCCTACGCGATGTCACTTTGGGTCAACCCGAATAATCACGCGCTCGACGGTGGCAAAGCGAGTTCTGCTCTCGAGAAAGAATGCATTGTAGACCTTGGGCGCATGTACGGCTGGGATTCCCCGCTCGGTCACCTGACCGGTGGCGGAACAATGGCCAATCTCGAGGCGCTGTGGGTTGCCGGCCGACTGCGCCCCGGCAAACGAGTCATTGCCTCAAAGCAGGCTCACTACACACACAGCCGTATCAGCGAGGTCCTCGGACTGCCGTTCTCGCCTGTGCCTGTTGGCCATGACGGTCGGATGGACCTTGCCGAAATCGAGAAACTGCTAATGGCCGGAGACGTCGGGACGATCGTTGCGACGATCGGCAACACGGGTCTTGGCGCGGTGGACCGACTGCCCGAAATACTCGAGCTTGCCGCCAAATACGACGCGCGCATTCACGCGGACGCGGCGTACGGTGGTTATTTCGGCCTGGCCAATGAATTGCGAGACGAAACCCGTGCCGCCTTCGACAACCTCGTCAACGTGGACTCAATCGTTGTAGATCCTCACAAACACGGATTACAGCCCTACGGTTGTGGCTGCGTGCTGTTTCGCAATGCCGATGACGGCCGCTTCTACAAGCACGACTCGCCGTTCACCTCTTTCAGTTCAGCAGAATTGCACCTTGGCGAAATCAGCCTGGAATGTTCGCGGCCTGGCGCCGCCGCAGTTGCACTCTGGGCGACACAGCAGTTATTCCCTCTCGAGAAAGGCGGCCAGCTTTCGAAATGGCTGGACCGGGGTTTGCTCGCCGCACGCGATTTCCGGGAGCGACTTGATGCGAGCAAAAACTTCCAGCCGCTCATGTCGCCGGAACTCGATATCGTCTGCTACGCACTTACTGCCGACACGGCCCGCAATTCCAGCGCGAAGGCGCGGCGCGTTTTCGAGCTGGCCGCACAGAAGGAGCTGCATCTCGCGATGATCGAGTTGCCGGTTGATCTCGTGCGGACCTACGCTCCCGGGCTTGAAGCCGATGCAGAGACTATAACCTGCCTGCGTTCGGTGCTTATGAAGCCCGAACACAAGGACTGGTTACCGCAGATTATGGCTATCCTCGAAGAATGCGCGTCAGCATAAAGCCGATATAAAAACACGCGAAGCCGCCGATCATTGTCACCATCAGGTACGCAAACGAGTTCAGTAACTCACTGCGTTGCAGCATCGTATGCATTTCCATAACCAATGCAGACAGGGTTGTGAAACTGCCACAGAAGCCAATCGCAAACAGCAGCCGATACTGATCGGGAATGACGCCGGCATCATTGAACCAGGCAGAGGTCGCGACCAGTTGCGCGATAACGCCCATCACGAGGCAGCCGAGCAGGTTGGCACTGAGCGTACCCCAGGGAAATGCGATATCCCTTTGCAATACTACGTTCAACGCGAATCTCGCCATGGCGCCAAGCGCACCACCAATTGCCACAAAACCGTAGGACCAGAGAATGACACGCATAGCTCAGGCGACTCCGATATCGCGTTGTGCCTGCTCGTACTCTTGTTCCATGCGCAGGATCAGTTCGCGCGCCGGCAGGATGTCATCAATATTTCCGACTCCCTGCCCGGCGCCCCAGATATCGCGCCAGGCTTTTGCATCGGTTTTGTCGGCTTTGCCAAAGTCCATGGCCGCTTTGTTTCCTTCTGGCAGGTTATCCGGATCCAGCCCTGCATTGCGGATGCTGCCTTTGAGATAGCTGCCGTGCACTCCCGTAAACAGCGAGGAATACGCGATATCTTCTGCTGCGCTGTCGACGATCATCTCTTTGTAGTCCGAAATGGCATTGGCCTCCTCGGTCGCAATGAATCGCGTGCCTATGTAAGCAAGATCCGCACCCAGCGCCCTGGCCGCCAGTACATCGGCTCCGCTCGTCATGGAGCCCGACAGGATGATCACGCCATCGAATTCACGACGGATCTCTTTGACGAGTGCAAACGGGCTCGAGGGGCCCGCATGTCCGCCTGCGCCGACACAGACGGCGATGACGCCATCGACACCTTGCTCGATCGCCTTGCGTGCATGACGCATGTTGATGACATCGTGAAAAACGAGTCCACCGTAGCTGTGAACAGCTGTCACGATTTCTTCGGGCGGCCTCAGACTGGTGATGATGATCGGAACTTCGTGGCGAACACAGACTTCCATGTCGGCCAGCAAACGGTCGTTACTCTGGTGCGCAATCTGGTTAACGGCGAACGGCGCTACCGGATCGCCAGGGAACGTCTCACGGTGCTCGGCCAGCGCATCCTTGATCCGGCGAATCCAGTCATCGAGCATTTCCTGAGGTCTGGCATTGAGTGCCGGAAAGGAGCCGACGATACCGGCAGTGCACTGAGCAATGACGAGGTCCGGGTTCGAAACGATGAACATCGGCGCGCCGATCAACGGCAAGCGCAGATTTCCCTGGAGTGTGGTTGGTAGCGACAACGGGTAGCAGGTCGTCAGGCGTTTTCGAGCATGAAGCTCGACTCGCACTCGGCGACCACGACATCGTCCGCGGCGCGACGTACCTCACCCTTCAGGACAATCAACCGGCGGCGCTCGGTCTCTATCCAGCCTTTCAGCATCAGTTTTTCGCCAACGCGTGCGGGCTGCCGATAACGGACCTCGGATTTCGCTGTGTGTGCCTTGCGACCTTGCTGGTAGAGAATGTTCGCAGTTACGTCATCGAGTGCGGTGTAGATGATTCCACCATGCACCGTGTCGCTAAAACCAACATGATTTTCGTTCGGCGTGAACATGGCTGAGCACTGATCGCCTTGCACCTGAAACCGGATATTAAGGCCGATTGGATTGTCTTCCCCGCAGGCAAAACACATGGGCGCGGCTTCAATTTCTCCTGACATGCGAGACCCTTACTGAACCTGTTCCTGGATTTCCAACTCGACGTCATTGCCGCCGGCAGGCGCTACGATGATCGAACCGAACCAGTCACCCGGTTGTGCGCTCGGTGTTCCTGACAAGGACACGCGCGCGATCAATTCAAACTCTGCGAAATTCGACAACTCGCGACCAGGCACCATCGATTCACGGTCGCCGATCTCAACGTATGCCGGCAACTCTGAAAGGCGTCTGCGTGCAGCAGCTATAGGTGGAATCGGCACCGCCGGATCACGCGCTATGAGAAATACAGTCGCTTCTGCCGGTAATGCCGCAACGGCTTCAGCCGACAAGGAAATTCTGGCTCGCACAACAGCACCCTCACTAAGCGCTCCTGGCGATTCTTCAACGACCGCCTCAGCCGTTGAAGTGGCGGGCTCTGCCGACGGCATCTCAGGATGCTGCATCGCCGGCGGTGATTCACCCCGCCATTCGGCGATTCGCTGTTGCAGAATGCCCTGAATCTCCGCTGGAGGGTTCAGCCCCAGCAGCCGCTCCCAGCGATCCGCGGCCAGATTCGAATTGCCGCGATTAAACGCACCAATACCGCCGTAGAACAGTGCCTGGGGGTTGTTGGGATCGAGTGCCAGCGCATTCTCGAAAAGCGACGCTACGCGACCGTCGATTTCGCTGCCCGTGCTCGCCAGAAGTGCTTCGCCTAATGACACCAGGGATTGCGGGTTCTGGGCCGATTCCAGTTCAACAGCCTTCTCGAAGGCCTCAACCGCGCCCGTGTAATTGCCAACCGACATGTACGACCGCCCGAGCATCTGCCAACCCTCAGGATTATCGGGATTGGCCGCCAGTCTGTCGGCCAGGGCATTGATAGCATCGTCCATGCCTGGTGCGCTGGTACCCGGGCTGGCAGCGCCTGATGGCAAATCCGGGCTGCCCTGGCGATAGTAAAGACCGGAAGACAGGGCGACGACGAATATGACCGACGCGCCTATCAGGGGGCTCAGACTCCGCTGGTGGCGATACATTGGCCATACCGCAAAGCCCACGGCAACCAGGCTCATCACGGCGAGCAAGATCCAGAATGTCATCAGTATTAGTCCTCGGCGGCCGAGTCGTCGTCAATGGGCAAAGTCATGCGCCGGCGAACAATATTCACCAGCACGAAGGCACCACCGAGCAGGAACAGCGCCGGGGCGATCCAGAGAATCAGGGTCTTGCCGCTTGCTCGCGGCTTATAGAGTGCGAAGTCCCCGTAGCGTTCGACCAGGAAATCGAAAATCTGCTCATCGGTCAGCCCTTCTTCGAGCATGTGGCGAATTTCGCGGCGCAGGTCCCCTGCCAGAAACGCGTTCGAATCCTTGATCGTCTGGTTCTGGCATTTGAGGCAACGAACCTCTGCAACAATTTTTTCGTAACGTGCCTGCAGTACAGGGTCTTCAAGCGCCTCTTCACTGTCGACTGCGCAGGCTGTCGACGTGATTAGCAACAAGGATACTAAGCTGAACAGGGTTCTCATTGTGTACTTCCTGAGGATTCCAGGTACGGAACAAAGCGTTCCCGCCAAAGACTCCAGTTGAGCGGCCCGAGATGCTTGTACAACACCGTACCATCCGGTCCGACAAGGAACGTCTCCGGTGCTCCGTACACGCCCCAGTTGATTCCCGCACGGCCATCTCCATCGTACGCAGTAGCGAGATAAGGGTCGCCCAGGTCCTGCAACCAGCGCCGCGCCTCAACCTCGTTGTCGCGCCAGTTCAGGCCAAACATCCGAATGGAACCCGACTCCTTTAGTTGTAATAGGAAATCGTGCTCCTGCCGGCAGCCCACGCACCAGGTCGCCCAGACATTGACGAGAGCCATGCCATTTTCGAAATCGGCATTGCTCACGGACTTTGACGGGTCGGCCAAAGACGGCAACTCAAATTGCGGTGCCGGTTTGCCCAGGAACGGGGATGGTAAAGCGTTGACGTCCCGCTCCGGATCAAGTCCTTTGACCAACATCAACATCAGCAATGCGAACAGGACTACTGGTACGGAATACTTCCACATTATGCGGGCTCCGCCGCGGCACCGCGTATCTTGTTATCGGCAGTCGCCGTTGAGCGATAGCGACGATCCGTGACGGCTATCAACCCGCCCAACGCCATGATAATCGCACCAAGCCAGATGAAACGAATCATCGGCTTGTACTGGATGCGCACACTCCATGTGTTATTACCCAGTTGATCACCGAGCGCGATGAACAGGTCCTTGTTCCACTGGACCTCGATACCGGCCTCAGTCATCCAGTTCTTCTGCACGAGATACTGCCGCTTTTGCGGGTAAACCTCGGAAACAACATCACCGTCCTTTCGTATCTCTATGACACCTTCGATCGCCGTGTAGTTCGGACCTTCGACCTGGCGCAAGTCACGCAGCTCGAAAGCGTGGTCGGCTACCTCGAGCGTCTCGCCCGGGCGCATGCTCATATCAGTTTCAACGTTGAATGCGGATACGACTGTTACACCGAGAATGAACATGCCGACACCAAGGTGAGCGACACACATACCCAATGCAGCCGGAGTGATTCGAGTTGCTCCTGCTCCACGACGCCACGACCGGACTGGCTCGATCAGCGACGTCAGGATCACCCACAAAGCAGCAATGACGCCGACACTGACCATGAGGCCAAAGCGACCGTACAACAGGCCAGGAATCATAATGCCGAGCGCGATCGAAAGGATGGCGGGCCACATCAGCTTGCCGGTCAGCAGGTTGCCCTTGTGGCTGCGCCAGGTCGTATGCATGCCAATACCGACAAGGAAGACGAGCGGCAGCATGGGAATCAGGAAAGCGATATTGAAGTACGGCGGCCCGACGGAAATCTTGCCCAGATCAAGTACTTCGAATATCAATGGCGCGAGCGTCCCAAAGAAAACAACAATCGTCGCCACGACCAGCAGAACATTATTCAGCAGTAGAAACGTCTCACGCGAATTGAGACTGAAGCCTGCATCCGTATCCAGTGACGGCGCACGCCAGGCGAACAGAATCAGCGCTGTGAGAACGACGATGCCGAGGAACGAGAGAATGAATATGCCGCGAGCCGGATCAGTCGCGAATGCATGTACCGACACAATGATGCCGGAACGGACCAGGAACGTGCCGAGCAGACTCAACGAGAAAGCGGCAATTGCCAGCATCAACGTCCAGCTCTTGAACAAGCCCCGTTTCTCGGCAACCGCAAGCGAATGGATTAGCGCCGTACCGACGAGCCACGGCATGAAGGACGCGTTCTCAACCGGGTCCCAGAACCACCAACCGCCCCAGCCAAGCTCGTAATACGCCCACCAGCTACCCAGCGCGATACCGAGCGTCAGAAATATCCACGCCATGGTTGTCCACGGCCGCGTCCACTTCGTCCACTGCTTGTCCAGATCACCGCTGATCATTGCGGCGATCGCAAACGCGAACGCTACTGAAAAACCCACGTAACCGACGT
>CALZHX010000388.1 GCA_945787435.1 uncultured Woeseiaceae bacterium | reverse complement strand
TGTTAGGGTATGGCGGTACTTATACATTGAAGGTTTACGCTGCTCGGCTTAGTCTGCTGGATAAGCCCAACCAACGTTCATCGCATGTAAAATCAACACCCCGTGGTGGTGGGCTAGGCATCGTTCTTGGCGGAACCGCAGCCGGAATCTGGCTTGCCTTGTTCCAGAACAGCGATTTTCTTTTATGGACGTCGTTAATTTTCCTTTCAATCATCATCGCAACACTTGGCATAGTGGATGACGCCCGAAATGTGTCAGCAAAAACTCGCTTTATTGTTCAGCTCATTTCAGTTGGTGCTTTGTTGTTTGCCTTGGACAAATTGCCTAGTCTGCCCTTACCCTTTGGCATTTTTGTTTCAGGACTTATGCTTTTGTTTATAATTTCACTGGCTACGGTCTGGTGGATTAATCTGTTCAACTTTATGGATGGTATCGATGGCATTGCTGGCGCACAGGCTTTGTTCATGCTCGTTGCAGCGGCTGGCCTATCCTTCACGAATCATTCAGTTGAAGTGACCCAAACGCTATTCTGGTGGGTGCTGTGTCTAGCTGCGGCCAGTCTTGGTTTTTTATTACTCAATTGGCCACCAGCCAAAATATTCATGGGCGATGTGGGCAGCACCTATCTTGGCTTCATGATCTTTGCACTAGCCTTGCTATCTGTGCGGGAGGGTACGTTGAGTTATCAGGCATGGTTGATTCTGGCGGCAGTGTTTCTTACCGATGCTACGATAACTCTTCTGACCCGCTTGCTGTGTGGCGAGAGGATTTATAAAGCGCATCGCAGTCATGCATACCAGCGATTAGCACTGCACTGGGGAAGACATAGCTCAGTGACTGTGCTGTTCACAGGAATCAATATAATATGGCTGCTGCCGTTGGCGTGGTTTGCATCAGTGCGACCCGCGTTCGGCTGGTGGTTGATTTTCGTTGCCTGGATGCCGCTCATTTTTCTGTCTCTGCGCCTGGAAGCGGGCCGACCTGACGCAGACGAATGAGCCGTGGTTCGGCGATTTAACATTATTGGCGTATGTCGCATACGTTTGGTAAAGTCCCCCCACTTTCGACCCGTTTCGGGTTCGGCAAACAGGCTCAGACGCATTGAAACAGGCTAGAAATCGCGTGGAGGACAACGGTCTCGCGGACAGGTATCTGCAGTCTTTCCGTCTTCGACTCCTTACCTTATCCAGACCAGCCAAGCAGGCCCTGATGATCGCGGCGGACGTGCTTTCCTACGCGGTAAGTGCCGTTATCTCGTTTTGGCTCGTTTACGGCACCACCCAATTCAGCGCACCGGTGCTGGCCATTGCAGTTGCGGCCGTCGTTATCGCGATCCCGGTTCACTGGGCATTCGGACTGTACGCCTCGATCGTACGCTACATGGGGCTTGCCCTGATCATTGTCGGCCTGAAATCCACGTTTGTCGTCACCGCCATCACAATGAGCATTGGGGCCTATGGGGGCATCTTGAGTGCCCCGATTCGGGTCGGCGTCGTTTTCTGGGCGTTCTCACTCATCCTTGTTGTCGGCGGCAGGCTCGCGACGAGAATGTTCCTGAGCCGTCGCAACCCAAACCGGGAAGCCGTCATTATCTACGGCGCAGGACGAGGCGGTGCGCATTTGGTATCCGCGCTTATCGGCGGGGATGACTACCTGCCGGTGGCACTCGTCGATGACAACGCCGACCTGCACGGCAAACGCATCCACGGGCTAAGAGTGCATTCGCCGAAGCGACTCGAGCACCTGGTCGTAAGAAAAGAGGCAACCGGTGTATTGCTCGCAATGCCCAGCGCCTCTCGCCGCCGCCGCAGCCAGGTGCTGCAGCGCCTGTCAGAATTTCCAGTGCACGTGCAGACGGTGCCCGAGATCCGCGACATCGTGTCCGGCAAGGCGCGGCTGGACGATATCAGGGACGTCAACGTCGAAGACCTGCTCGGAAGGAGTCCGGTGCCGCCAAACCTGAAGCTTATGGACGCGTGCATCAAGGGAAAGGTCGTCATGGTGACGGGTGCCGGAGGCTCGATCGGATCGGAGCTCTGTTACCAGATATTGAAACTGGAGCCGGTGCGACTGGTCCTGTTCGACCTTTCCGAGGCCGCTCTTTATAACATCGAGAGAAACACGCGCAGGCTCGCTCAAAAGAAGGACATTGACTGTGAAATCGTGGCGCTGCTCGGTTCCGTTCATCATGAACACCGCGTCCGCGAGGTCGTCGAGGCGTTCGACGTCAAGACGGTCTATCACGCCGCGGCTTACAAGCATGTCCCGATCGTGGAGCACAACGTTTTTGAAGGCATCCACAACAACGTCTTCGGAACCTTGTACACAGCGCGCGCGGCGATTGATGGCGGCGCCGAATCCTTCGTACTCATTTCTACCGACAAAGCGGTTAATCCATCCAACGTCATGGGCGCAACCAAGCGCTTCGCGGAACTCATCCTGCAGGCGCTGCAGACACAGACCGATTCGACGAAATTCAGCATGGTTCGCTTCGGCAACGTCCTGGAGTCATCCGGATCCGTTGTCCCCCTGTTCAAGGAACAGATCAAGAGCGGCGGGCCCGTTACCGTCACGCATCGAGATATCATTCGCTATTTCATGACCATTCCGGAGGCCGCGCAACTCGTGATCCAGGCGGGATCCATGGCAACGGGCGGTGATGTGTTCGTGCTCGATATGGGCAAGCCGGTCAAGATCCTCGACCTCGCGGTCCGAATGATCAACCTCATGGGTATGACGGTCAGGGATTCGGATCGGCC
>CALZHX010000387.1 GCA_945787435.1 uncultured Woeseiaceae bacterium | reverse complement strand
TCGACTTAAAGATCTTGATGGGTGGGAAAAAACTGTCAATTCTGGGATGTACTTAACGACCGCTTTGGGTCATGAGCAGCCTCTCAGCATCATATCAGGCGAACGGCTGGTCTCGAGTGCATGGCGGCCGCCCAGAAACGGCTTTCCCGGCACATCAGATGACCCTTATCTTCGATCTATACTGAATGCGAGATCCAATCCAATGCTGTCATTGCTGGACTCAAACTGAGCAGGAACTCCCAACGCAAGCTCGACTTCAGAGACCAGCTCTGACACGAGGGATTTCCTGTGTCGAGTTTCATATTGATAAAACTCTATGAGGAGCTTTGCTTTCCCGTCACCCGCCTCGGACACCGTAAAGAAATATTCAAACTCACCGAGATCACTGCCGTGAAACGGCTTTCCCGACTTGAGATGAATTCCGTGCAGCTGTATCGAGCCATGCACGCCATCAACGTCTGCCCTCGTGATGGCGAGATCAAAGTTCATTATGTAGCTGTCAACGTCTTCAACCGTCATGTCTGATGCGAAATGCAGCTCCGTGAGCATTTGTTCGAATGCTCTCCATCTCGATGCCGGATCGTCGCCCTGTTTTTCGATATACGCCTTAACGATGTCCTGGCCAAGGCTGTAGTTCAGGACGTAGGATCGGTACTGCTCAATAAACCGTACGCTTTGTTCCGCGCGAGCGCGTGACGACAGGCCGTACTTACGACGCATCTCGATAGCCTCTTCACGGCTTATTTCGCCGTCCAGGTACAACTGGGCCGTCGCCATTTGTGCGAAAGACAGTTTCTTCGTGAGCTTGTTCAGCGCGTCCAGCGTTGCAACCTCATCGGGATCGACGCCCGCCATCGGAAACAGCACATTCCGCTCGTAGTCAGTTTTCTCGTCACCGGGAAATGCGAGATCCACGCCATAATTCGCACTGCCCTCACCGATCAGAGCTCCGGGGCCGAACAACGGGAAAATGTAGAACTCTATCCATCCCTTTTCATTGAGCAACCGATTTTCTACCAGGACATTCCAGACATGGTGCCCCGGGTAGCCTTCGTGGCAACCGAGTCCGATCGCCGCGCTGACCTTGGTCGGAAAATCCAGGTTGAACTGCATCAGGCTTTCGTTATCGCCCTGGTACCAGTTGTATCCGCCCCAGCTGCGGTCCGTAACGTACTCAATCGTGAAGCGCACGGACGACGGCAACGAGATGTGTTGCGCTGAACGTCGGCGGCACTCGTTGATCGCCGTGTTCAGGACCTCGTCACGAGCCTCCTCGCGAATAACCAGGCTGTCACGAAATACAGCGATCCTGTCTGACACGTCGCCCTCCCCGGGCAACAGCTTGTCGATTTCCTCGCGCGCACGATCAAACTCCGTGAAATCAAATTCAGGTAACACAACGTCGTAAATCAGCCGCGCCTCTTCAGCAAACGAAAACGTCTCCCCATTAACCATGCGCATGCGCGTGTCCATCGCTTGCACATTCTTGAGCAGCGCTCTATGGCGATTGATGGAGTCAGGATCGTCCGGCGACATCTCCCCAAGATCCGCAAGCAGGGCTGCGATCTGTGCAGACAGCTCTGCTTTTGATTTCAGGTTTTCCTTCGCCGCTTGCGCCCATTCCTCGGGCCCGAGATACGCATCGACGTAGTCCGGGTCATACTCCCCCAACTGCAGGGCGAGCCTGACGTAGCGTTCCGCTTCCGCGTCCAGCGCAAGGGCTGGCGCAGCTGCGAAAGCAATCAGGTAGAGCGCGAAAAATGGCTTCATAAAGCTACTTCTTCTTGCGCTTCTTCTTTGGTTTGGGCATTGGCAGCTCCCGCTCGGTCAACGCAATCAGCTCAGAGAGCCAATCGCTGTCCTCGATTTGGTCAGTGATGAGAAAGGAGTTCTTCGCACCTGGATACGGCGGCGCCTCGACGACGTCTCCGATATACGCTCTCCCCGATTCGGTCGGCTTGACGAAGAGTTGATCGTCGCAAATCAATGCGACGACCTTACCCTTCGAGTAGACCGTGCATCCGCCGAACATCATTCGCCACGTGATGTCGCAGCCATCGTCAATCTGGTCCGTGATGTATTCAATGAAGTTACGATCATTCGTCATATGCTCTCCCTGTCAGGGGCGGCTCCTACATCGATCTTCCGAGCGCTCGGTTGAAGTCGTCCAGCGTCAATTGCCGAAACGAGTACTTGTAGCCGAAATACAGCGCCAGTCCGTAGAACAGGATATCCATGACCTGGAATGTCTCTGTGATCAGCTCGATCATCAGCTCAATATCGAGTTCCGTCAGGACACTTAAGAGAGACGCACCGGTTTGCGCCGAAATATACCAGGCAATCGTAAGTACGTTGCCGAGCACGCAACCAAGCAACGCCAACATGGCGCCGACGACACCGAATACCTGATCGATACCTTTGCCCATGGTCCGCATCGCGATTCCAACGAGGAATCCGAGCCCCACGGCTATCCAGCCAATCTGGTATTCGGTCAGAACTGTGACCCCGGCCCAAACAGCAGCACCTGAGACGGCCGCAACGAGTCCTGCCATGCTGCCCACGACAAGATTCTGCTCCTGTCGGAATACGTCCAGCGCCCTCTCTGCCTCTTGTTCCGACATCTGGAACTCAGGTGGTGCCTGATCTTCCGCCTTCTGTTCTTGTGGTTCGGGTGGCTTCGGAACTGAATCCGGTGTCAGGTCGTCGCTCATTGGAATCCCCTTGGCTTATTGTCTAGAACTTTCCTGATTTCAGGCGGCGTCGTTGCTCACGCAGTCGTTTTGCGAGAGGAACAGGTTCCTTGTAGGCGATTGCGCGCGCCTGGTACGTGTATTCGATGGTGCCTATCGCCCAAAGGAAATAGCCCATCAGCTCGATGAATTCCTCGACCGCGAGTTTGACCACACGGTGGTAGTCATCGCCGAGCAGTGACATCCACAGCGGCTCATAACCGACCAGTCGCACGAACGAGAACAGGATAACGGCACCGGCAAACAGCAACGCGAGACCTGGTGATGGCCAGATGCGCGCCCATGCGATTTTGAGCCGCCTGCGCGCTCGATATGTGTAGACGATAACAAACGCAGCCGGAAATCCAATGAGCACCTGCCAGAGATTATCGAGCAGATAAAGATCGAGGAAATAGTCGAGCTCGCGAATCATGAACGCGAGCGCGAGACCGCCGAACGGAATCGCGATGGGTCTTTGTGACGGACAATACTCCGCAATCCAGAGCATTAGTAATCCGCAAACAGCAATAATGATGGGTTGTATGATTTCGATCGGCGAGTATTCACTCGTCCCAAGCTGGTCACTCGGATTCGCAATCACATGCAGCTTGAGGCTGCCCGGAGACGAGACTTCGAGCTGCGTGAGCAACCAGGTCAGCAGCGTAATGCCGACGAAATACGCAATGTAGCGAGGCCAGACCATACCCGACTATACAATATGTCAGACGCGCAGCTGGAAGACAGGTGATTCACTGGCATCAAGCAGCCCGTGATCAATCAACCACTTACGTGCGTCCTCAGCATCGTGCTCAAACCACGAACGGGTATCGCCAAGGCGAAAGCTGTAGCCCCAGCTGTCCATATCGGCCATCAGGCGATCACGTCCGACACGGTCGAGCTCATCGGCTAGCAGCACCTGCAGGTAGCAAACCGCTGCTTCCTCAAGGTCATCGCCGCCCGCGTCGGTCTCGAGTTGCTCTCGCCGGTCGCCAGACATGCAGATGATGTGACAGGTTTCGTGCAGCAGAGAATGCAGAGGGGTGTCACGACGCGCATAAACTGTGCAACCGACGACACCGGCTTCACGGTCCCCCCAGAAACTCCCGGTAATCGCTTCGCCGTCCTGTTGCACGTTCATGCTCAGGCCATACCTGTCGAGCAGGGATTCGATCGACGCCAGAGGCACATCGGCTACAGCAAGCACGTTTTACAGGGTGGAGATTTGCTTGAGTACAGCGCGTACCAGATCGCGGACGATTGCCTTACGCATCAGGTCTTCTTCATGTGTCTTACCGAGCACGAGCGTCTCATCGTAGGTGTAGGCTCGGGTAAACGTAATGTCTTGTGGCGGGAGCAAGCTGGTTTCGCCAGCCACCAACGCGTATTCGACAGAGTAAAACACCTCGTATTCTGTCGGGACATTGCGCGCAGAGACCGATAGTACGCGCTGCCCGGTCTGGTCCGACATGATCGACAGTATCGCGGTTGCCTCGTCAGGCGAGTCGACGAGATTGACGCCGGATTCCTGTAACTGCCGGCGCAGTTCACGATGGAACTGGGTGTTGCGCTCGACAGCCGCGATGTAGGTGCGCTCCATTTGTGGCGGCGCTGTCAAATCGCCCTGCAGGTGGAAACCGCAGCCCGTCAGTAGCAGAGCAAGGGACATTGTCAGGATCCTAGACAACGATGTTGACCAGCCGGCCGGGTACGACGATGATCTTGCGCACTTCCTTGCCTTCGACAAAACGTTGTACGTTCGGATCGGCGAGAGCTTGCTCGCCGATCGCATCATGGTCAGCATCGGCTGAGACCGAAACACGTCCACGCAGCTTACCGTTAACCTGTACGACGATCTCCGCCATGTCTGCCTCGAGTGCCGACTCGTCCACCTGCGGCCAGGGCACATCGATCAAAGCCGTTTTGTGGCCGAGTACAGCCCACAACGAATGGCAAATGTGCGGCACCATAGGCGACAACATCAACACAACGGCCTCAAGCCCTTCGTGCACAACGGCGCGCCCGGCGTCGGAGTCGTCCTCGAAACGCGTGATCGAATTGATCAGCTCCATCGATGCTGCCACCGCGGTGTTAAACGTTGAGCGGCGACCCAGGTCGTCGCTGATCTTGGCGATACTCTGGTGCGTCTTGCGACGCATGTCTTTCTGCGACGCATTCAGCGAAGCGATGTCCAGTTCGGCGACCTGTCCGCCGTCTGCGTGACTCTGCACTGCATTCCAGAAGCGCTTGAGGAAGCGGAAGCTGCCTTGCACGCCGTCATCCGACCATTCGAGTGCCTGCTCCGGCGGCGCCGCGAACATCATGAACAAACGTACTGTGTCGGCGCCATATTTTGCGATCAGTTCCTGCGGGTCGACCGTATTGCCCTTGTTTTTGGACATCTTGGCACCGTCTTTTAACACCATGCCCTGTGTCATCAGGTTCGTGAACGGTTCGGAGACATCGGTCAGCCCCTCATCACGCATGACACGCTGGAAAAAACGTGCATACATGAGGTGCAGGATTGCGTGCTCGATGCCACCCGTGTACTGGTCAACCGGTGTCCAGAATGCGGCGCGTTCATCGAGCATCACCTTGTCATTGTCCGGGCACGCGTAGCGCGCAAAGTACCAGGATGACTCGACAAAGGTGTCGAACGTGTCCGTCTCGCGGCGAGCATCCTTTCCGCACTTTGGACACGCAACATTTATGAACTCAGGGATGTCCTTGAGCGGCG
>CALZHX010000386.1 GCA_945787435.1 uncultured Woeseiaceae bacterium | reverse complement strand
GGGTGGCAGTTCCATGCTCCTGGTTTGGAAATCGGCGCCGTTATTCGATGCATGGGCGGCGATTCTGATTATCACGCTATTGCTGCCTGTCTGGTTTTCGCCGTTTATTGGCTGGTTCCTGTTTGTGTCGGCGTGGACCAAGCGTTCGCCGCTGCTCATGGCATTCTTGCCCTTGGTCCTGCTGCCGACGTTGGAATACTGGATACTGCGCACGCACCTGATCTTTGATGCCATTAAGACTCGTTTTGAGCACCTGCCGATATTCAAAGGCATTGACCCGGAGCTGTTCTTCGATGAAGAGCGATTCGTTGCCGAAGCTGACGCAGTCAGCCTGCTGGGCTTCATTGATATCGGTAAATTCCTGACAAGCCCGCAGATGTGGGCCGGCGTCATTGTTGCCGGTCTGTTCCTCACGGCGGCGATCTACGTCAGGCGCTATCGCGACGATTCCTAGCTTTGCAACGGTCGGCCCGAGATGCCGTGTTTCTTCAATTTGCCGCGAAACTGGTGGTAGCTGAGGCTGAGAAGATCCGCAGCCAGTCGCTGGTTGAAGCGAGCCTTGTCCAGCGCGGCCAGCAACAGGTCCTCTTCTGTATCGGCTAATCGTTGCGTCAGGTCAGCTGGAAGCAGTGGGGTGCGGCGTTGTTGCAGGGCGGGTCCGGGAGTGTCCGGCGCACTCGCCAACTTGAACGGTGAATCGAAGGGGTCAAACGCAATATTCGAGATCGGCCGCTCGGGATCATCCGCGCGATAAACCGATCGTTCGATTGTGTTTTTCAGTTCCCTGACATTACCTGGCCAGTCGTGTTTGAGCAGCGCCGATGCTGCGCGCGGTGCAAACCCCGGAAAATAAGAATGCTTGAGTTCGCTGGCCATATTCACCGCGAAAGCGTGTGCGAGGTTCATCACATCCTCAAGACGTTCGCGCAACGGTGGAATCGTGACGACGTCAAACGCGAGCCGGTCAAGAAGATCTTTTCGGAACTGGCCCGATGCTGCCAGTGCCTGCAAATCGGAATTTGTTGAACCGACGATGCGAACATCGACGCGCAGCGTCTCGCTGCCGCCGACACGCTGTATCTCGCCATATTCAATAACACGCAGGATCTTCTCTTGCATGCGCAAGGTAATGGTTGCGAGCTCGTCGAGAATCATCGTGCCGCCGTCCGCACGTTCGAAGTGGCCGATATGCGTCTTGACCGCTCCCGTAAATGCGCCGGCTTCATGGCCAAACAGCTCGGATTCGAGTATCGACTCAGTCAACGCGGCGCAATTGACCTTCACCACGTTCTGCTCCCATCGATCTGACAGGAAGTGCAGCCTCGAGGAAATCAGCTCTTTACCTGTGCCGCGCTCGCCGACAACGAGTACGGGCTTGTTCAGGGGTGCCGCACGCGACACATGCTCGAGCATTTCGAGAAAGGCGGGCGCCTCACCGATGATGTGTTGATCGGGTCTGTGCACGGACATTGGCTAATTTAGCCAGAAAATAGTCAAAAAAGCGAATAGTTAGGAAAAACCACTATTATGAAACCCTGCTCGATATGCCACTGATCAAAAAAACTCGTTTAAATACAATGACTTGTACTCAGATACTGGAGTTGGCACAAATGCTGCAACACTTATAGCAGGTTTCATCCAAAATGAGGACACATCCATGGGTATTTTCACGAGATTCAGTGACATCGTGAACTCCAACATCAATGCGATTCTCGACAAAGCCGAAGACCCCGAGAAAATCGTACGCCTGATGATTCAGGAGATGGAAGACACGCTGGTCGAAGTACGTTCCGCGGCCGCCAGGTCTATCGCCGACAAGAAAGACCTGAATCGCAAACTCGAGTCGGTCGACCGGGAGCAACGTGACTGGGAAGACAAGGCCGAGCTCGCGATTCGCAAGGGCCGCGAGGATCTCGCCAAAGCCGCGCTGGTCGAGAAGTCTCGCGTCGCGACGGCTGCCGAAGTGCTAAAGCAGGATTACCTTGCTGTCGACGAAGGGCTGAGCAAACTGAACGAAGATATTGCCAAGCTCGAGGCCAAGCTCGAAGACGCGAAAGCACGGCAAAAAGCCCTTCTGGCGCGCCACAAAACGGCGAGCAGCCGGCTTGCCGTCAGAAAGAGGATTTACGACTACAAAATTGACGATGCCATGATTCGTTTCGAGCAATACACCAGACGCATTGATGACGTCGAAGGTCGGGTCGAGGCCTATGACCTCGGGTTGCCGAAAGACCTGAACCACGAGTTCGCAAGTCTTGAGGCAGAGGACTCCGTCAGGGAAGAACTGGATGCGTTGAAAAAGCGCGTCGCTGGCAACTCGGACGATGAAGACAAGAACGTTGCATAGGGCTTATTCCGAATCCATCAGAAGGAAACAAAAATGAGTCGACGCACCTGGAACACAGACTTCGGTCCGCTACGTGGGCTGTATCGCGATCAGGAAAGTGCATGGATCTTCGGAGTGTGTGCAGGGATAGCTGATCGGTTCAACTTCCGCTTATCGACTGTGCGTATCATTGCCATCATCTGCCTGGTCCTGTTCTTCTGGCTGACGGCGGCGATTTACATTGGCGCCACATTGTTGATCAGGGAAAAGCCACTGGTGTATTCGGGGCGACGATCCGAGTATGAATTCTGGCGTCGAAATCAAAGCGACTACTGGAGACATTCATGACTGTGTACGCATCCACATCGGAACGCCGCTTCGCTCGTAATGCCGATCGGGCCGTTCTTGGCGGCGTGTGTGCAGGGATAGCTGACTACTTTGGCTTCAATCTATGCGCGACCCGGGTGATCTTCATTATCGCGTTCTTTGTTGCGATGCCTTTCGCAGCGCTCGCCTACATCGCGATCGTGCTCCTCGTGCCGGCTGAGTCCAGCCGGCATGAGTACGTGGTGAAACGCGAGGTGCGTCGCAGGCGGCGACGTATGACGCGCAAGGAGAAAATTCAGGCCGAAGACGAGGAGAGAGCCCGGGCCGCAGATGCGGTCAAGCAGCGTTACCAGGCACTTGATGAAAGGCTGGCTCGAATCGAGAAGTACGTGACGTCGTCACGATACAATCTTGACAGGGAATTCAGGAATCTTTGAGATACTTTAAATACGAACCAGGGGCTCGATAATGAACACGCTTTTTTACGTTGTTTGTATTGTTGCCGTCGTGATGACAGCGACCACAATTCAAAAAATAGCCAGGCTGCGTCTTGAAAAAAACGCAAGCGACGAGATGACCAATGCCGAGACCGAGAGGCTCGATCAACTGGAAGAACGTATTCGTGTTCTGGAGCGAATCGTCACCGAAGACAAACACGATCTCCGGCGCGAGATCAATCGCCTCTAGGCAAGCGTCAGGAGGTTACTCTTTAGATTCCTGGAGCTTCTGATTGTAAGCGCGAATTTGTTGATTGAACTGCTCGCCAAGCAGTGCCTTTTCTTCATTCGCCGCGTCGAACTTCTTATTTATCATCTCGTCCCTGCGCTGCAGCACTTCCTCTGACGGGTTGTCCATTTCTTCAACTGCGGATTTTTCGTCACCCTCGATGCAGATGAGGTACTCGTCCACTTTGGCCATGAAATCCTGGACTGAATTCTTGGCCGCAATTAGTTCATCTTTAGATGCAGCCGATCCGTCCGGAATCGACGGACGATCAGGGTAATCGCAGGCAAAAGCGATTGATGACGAAAGTAGAAACAGGGTGCCGAAAGAAATCTTGATAAGTCTGTTCATAGGATGAGTCTTACTCTGGGTTAGCCGCGCTGGCGCCGGACGGGTTAAGGAATATCGGCGTATTTAATCATTTTGCTGCGATGGAGTGAAGTCGTCAGCCGAATAGCGCCCGATAGGAATCGGTCCCGTCAGCCTGGGCAAGCAAGAGCTCGAGATAATTATCAGAACTCATCGGTTCACCGAACAGCAGCCCCTGAACATATGTACAGTCAAGTTGCTGCAGGAAGTTCAGCTGATCTTCGTTTTCGACGCCTTCGGCAACTACGTCAAGTTTCAGATTGTGGCCCATCTGCACGATAGTGCCGACGATCGTCGCATCGTCGGGGTCCGATGCAACATCCCGCACGAACGACTTATCGATTTTCAGCGTGCTAATCGGGAACTGTTGCAACGCACTTAGCGATGAATAGCCGGTTCCGAAATCGTCAATGGCCAGGTGCAGACCAAGTGCATACAACTGGTCCAGGAGTTTGATTGTACGCTCCGGGTTCTCCATCATTGTTGACTCGGTGATCTCAAGCTCGAGTGATGTGGGAGACACCTCGTGGCTTCTCATTATCGCGCCAATGCGATTTGTAAAATTGGGTTGCCGGAGCTGTTTCAGGGACAAGTTGACCGAGACCCGACCGGGTGACGATGCTGATCGCTGCCATACTCGAAAGTCCTCGCAGACTTTGTCGAGGACCCACTCGCCAATCTCGATGATCAGGTTCGAGTCCTCCGCAATTGGAATAAAGTCAGACGGCAGAATAAGACCACGCTCCGGCAGCTCCCACCGAACGAGCGCCTCAGCGCCAAACACCTCACCCGTTTCAATATTGTACTTTGGCTGGTAATGAACAAGCAGTTCGTCGCGCTCGAACGCGCGTTTGAGTTTGCTCTTTGTCATGAGCCGTTCGACGGCGGCTTCGTTCATTTGTGGGGCGTAGTATGCGAAGACGTTTCCGCCTGCCTTCTTGGAGCTGTACAAGGCTGCGTCGGCATTGCGAATCAGGTCGATGACATTGGGCGCGTCTTTCGGGTAATAGGCGATACCCATGCTCGCTGTCATGAAGACCTCGTGGCCCTGGACAAAAAACGGGTCGGCAAGGCGATCGAGAAGGCTTCTGGCGAGCTTGTCGGTTTCGGACCTGCCCTTACCGCCGGGGCCCAGACCGGTGACTACGACGGCGAACTCATCGCCTGCCAGCCGGCCAATGACCGAGTGGTCAGGCAGTGCGGCATTCAGGCGTTCCGCAACGGTCTCGAGCGTGGCATCGCCGGCAAGGTGTCCGAATGTGTCGTTGATCTCCTTGAAGTGATCAACATCAATATAGAACAGACACAGCGGCTGGTTTGCCCTGCGAGCTCGTGCGATGGCACGTTGCAGCAGGTGCTGAAACTGCATGCGGTTGGGGACCTTGGTCAGCGCATCAATGCGGGCGAGGTAGCGAATGCGCTGTTCGGCACGCCGCCGCTCGGTTATGTTCTGCGCCGCGTAGATTCGATCACTTGATTCAATACTCTCACCGTCGACCACCGAACAGGTGTATGACACAGGAACAGACTCACCGAATTTGCTTGCGAAAAAAGTCTCTCTTGGAACTCCGGAAACGGCGTCTTCAATCAGCGTGTCGCTTTTCGTCTTGTCGACGATGTCGTTGATCGACGTGCCAAGCAGTTCGTTTTCTTCAAACCCAAGGAGAATGGCGGTTGCGCGGTTGATGCGCTTTATCGTGCCATCGGTCGAGGTCACGATAATGGCCTCGTTCATCCCTGACAGGATACGGTCGACATAGTCTCGGGAAATCGTGGTGTTTTTCAGGCGGTCGCGCATGTCGTTGAAGACGCCCGCAAGCCGACCAAGAGCATCGGCCTGCGTTTGCAATAACGGCTCGCCAAAATCCGCGTCACGCAGTTTCTCAGCCTGAATTCTGAGGTCATGGATTCGGTCAGATTGTCTGCGAACGATCAGGACAATAATGCCAAGTCCGACAACCAGGGCGAGCAGGCTGCCGCCTGCGATCCAACGAAAACTGGTGCCGACCAGGGCCTCGTGTTGCGCAGGCGAGGTCGACGCAATTTCGGCAGTCAGCCAGGTGTATAGGCCGTAGAACCACGACAACATGACAGCAGCGACGGCGATGCCGAGGCCCAGGATGACTAAAACGTAACGAGGAATTTTGCTGCCGATCATAATTATCTGCGCCAGCCCTTTTTCTTATAGTTGTCAGGGGCATATCGCCATATACCAGTGTAACATCGGCCGCGCCGGCGGACGCGTGTTTCCACTATAGGACTACTGTTGAGGCAGTATAGCGCGCAAATTCACCATATATGGGGAAATTGTGCCACATGCAGAAATATCAGTCGATCAGTCTTCTTTGCGCTTTTCAACAAATTCCAGCGGCTCGGCCGGTCCGGTCGTCTTCATCACGCCCTCGACAACGGCGCCTTCGGCGACCGCGATCGCCTCGCCTGACACGGTACCGGTGATGTGAGCAGAGTCCATGATCTCGACTTTGCCGGCGGCGATAATGTCACCCTCAACCTGGCCGGCGACGATAACGTCGGACGCCTTGATGGTCCCTTTCCAGAGGCCATTGGGGGCGATTGTCACGGTACCGTCAAGATCACAGTCACCGTCGATTTCGCCATTAACCAGGTAGCTGCCCGTGCCGGAGATGGTCCCGGTGATCTTGCATCCTTCATTAATCAGCGTGGCCGAACTGGCAGACTTGTCGCGCAACCGCCGCAAGCGGGATTCATTCATAAGGGTGATTCCGTGATTGGATAGAGAGCGCCAGAGCGCAGTCTACCTTCAGATCGGGCCACGTGTCAGTGCTTTAGTCACGATGCCCGCGACCGATTGTCTCGACTGAGACCAGGAAGCCACCCTCGAACACAAGCCGGCGCATGAGCTTTTGCGGGCCAAGGTTATAAACGTATTCAGTCACCATCACCTCAACCGGATAGGAGTAATAACCGGGAGAGCGGGAAATGGTCCAACCCGGCACCGTTTGCCTGCGAGCGCGAATGTCGACACTCCGGACCGCGTAACCGAGACGGCGAACTGATGCAGGTTGGCCGCAGATCTTGACGACCTCAAGCTCGTGCATACCGTCCTTGACGAGCTTGCTGCCACAACGAAATGCGGCGGCGGGTTCGGACAACAACAATGTAGCGGCAAACACACTGCCGACGACGAAGAACTTCTGAATTCGCAGCTTCATGTCGATGTCCAGACTAACAAGCTGGATAATGGCATGCACGCACGGGCGCGACGCTTATGGTAAAACAGCGAGCCGGGCTTTGAAGAACGCGCCGTCAATTGACCAGGCGCTCGACAAAGAAGAGCAATTTGAGCCAGATATTCGACAAACGATTCAATGCCTTAACTGCAGGCGGCGTGTCACTGGGCGGTGGTCTGAAAGGTATCGAGAAGGAAGCCTTACGACTCGATCTGGACGGATACCTGTCGCGCAAGCCACATCCGGTGGGGCTTGGTTCTGCGCTGACCAATCGATTCATAACGACGGACTTTTCGGAAGCGCTTCTCGAGTTTGTTACACCCGTGTATTCAAATACCTGGGAGGCGCTTCGATTCCTGTGCGACGTACATCAGTTTGCCTACGAGTGCCTTGAAGACGAGTTGCTCTGGATTGCGAGCATGCCGTGTCGTATTCCCGCGGATGCGGAAATCCCACTAGCCCGCTACGGAGAATCCAATGTCGGCCAGATGAAGACGATCTACCGTCGTGGACTTGGCTTCCGCTACGGACGTCACATGCAGACGATTGCCGGAATTCACTTCAACTATTCACTTCCCGAATCTTTCTGGCCCCGCTACCAGGCAGCGGTCGGTGATGCGGGCGACGAGCAGGCGTTTCGCTCCAACCAGTACCTCGGCCTGATTCGAAATTTTCGCCGTTTTGGCTGGCTGACCCTGTACTTGTTTGGAACGTCGCCGGCGATGTGCAAATCGTTTGGCAGCGGCGCCGACATTGGCATGCAGGAGCTCAGTGCGGACACCTGGTATGCGCCGTTCGGGACGTCGCTCAGGATGAGTGATCTCGGTTATAGCAACCAGAATCAGTCGCGTATCAACATATCTTTGAACAACCTTGATGACTACATTCGTGATTTGCGAAACGCACTGAAAACGCCGGAGCCCGACTACGAAAATATCGGCGTAAAAGTGGACGGAAAATACCGGCAGTTGTCGGCCAATCAATTGCAGATCGAGAATGAATACTACAGTTCGGTTCGACCGAAACGAGTCGCACACTCCGGTGAACGGCCGACAGCGGCGCTCAAGCGGGGTGGCATCGAGTACGTCGAAATTCGTTCCCTTGATATCAATGTCGACGACCCCGCCGGTATCAACCAGAACACGATGCGATTCATGGAGGCATTCCTGATTTACTGCCTGCTCGAAGAAAGTCCGCCGTTCGAAGCCGTGGCCCTGGATGAAACGTCGCGTAATCAGTCTCAGGTGGCCAGAGAAGGCCGTGATCCCGCGTTCCGTCTCCTCCGTGATGGCAAAGAGGTCCCGTTGCAATCATGGGCGACGGTAATTCTCGACAAGGTCGGCATGATTGCAGGCCAGATAGATGTGGCAGAGGGCGGGAAGTCTTATACCCAGGCGGTCGATTCGATGCGGAGCCTTGTTGACACCCCTGAAGCGACGCCTTCGGCGCAGCTGCTTCACGAATTGAAAAGCGGTGGGCACAGCTTCTTCGATTACGCGATCTCGGTGGCGCGTGGCCACCGCGATTATTTCGCAGCTATAAACCCGATGTCAAAAGAACGACATGAAGAGTTCAGCCAGGAAGTGCGAAGCTCACTCGAGCGCCAGAATGATATCGAAACCGGTGACGAAATAAGCTTCGATGAATACCTCGAAAACTATTTCGCGTCGGAGTAATTCAGAACGGCAGTTTGGTGCCGTTTTCGAACGCAAATTCCCGATGAAGTTGCTGTAAGCGGCAGGTCATATCCCCGACCCTGCCGTTGGCGATTTGACGTCCGTCAGCCTCGAGAACGGGCGTGAGTTCGCCCATCGTACCGCTCGTAAATACCTCGTCGGCCGTATACAGCTCGGTTAACGACAGGTTCCTTTCGTCTGCCGGGATGTTGTTCTCAGCGCAAATGTCGAGAATCATCTTTCGCGTCAGGCCGGGCAGGCAGCTATCCGCATGCGGCGTGCTGACGGCACCATTCTTGACGATGAACAAATTGGTATCGTTCGTCTCGGATACAAACCCCTGGATGTCCAGCATGATCGCGGCGTCTACGTTCGCAACGTTGGCTTCGATTGATGCGAGGATATTGTTGAGCAGATTGTTGTGGTGGATCTTTGAGTCCAGGCATTGCGGCGTGTTACGGCGAGTCGATGCTGTAATGACGCGGATGCCGCTGTCTGAATAAACGGGCGGCTTCCATTCCGCAAGGACGATCAGCGTGCAGCCGGACTGGTTGAACTTCGGGTTCATTCCGGATGTGACTTTTTCACCGCGCGTCAGCGTCAGCCGCATGTGCGCCTCATCACGCATGCCGTTCGCTTCGAGCGTCTGGAATATTGCGTCGCGCACCTCGTCGCTCGAGGGTATCGCTTCGAAAGCCAGTGTCCTGGCGGAATTCTGCAAACGTTCCAGGTGCCCTTCAAGAGCGGCAATGCGGCCGTCATAAACACGCAGTCCTTCCCAGACGGCATCACCACCCTGCACGACGCTGTCAAAGACGGAAACGCGCGCCTCGTCGCGATGGACAAGTGCACCGCCAACGTAAACTACGAGGTCCTTGTTTCGCGGGTCGGGCAACTTCATGGTTGATCTCCGGAGTTTGTAGGGCGAATCGCCTGTTCGAATAGCAGGTCATACCACGGCTGGCATTCCACCAGAAGCGGTTCGAGGTGAGCGGGGAATTCAGGCTTCGGTCTATACGCCGCAAACCCCGTGCTTTTATGTACGGCATGGTACCAGTGAGGTGCCCATACGCCATCCTCAGCGCGCGGCCCGGCTGGCCACTCCAGCATGTCGGCTGTGAATACGTGGCCAAGGTGATCGCAAAGCTGCCGGAGGACACCTTCGGGGTCGAGCAGCAACTCTCGCGAATCGAGAACAGCGGGCCTCTGCCCCTCAGAAAGCAGTTCTGAATACAATTCCCACTGCCGTTTCATACCCGTATCCGCGAGTTGTGCATGCGGAACCTGGACAGTCAGTGACGGCAACATTTCCTTTGGATCCCGAATAAGAAACAGATTGCAGGTTTGGCGCAGGAAGCCGAGATCGAGATCGACCAGGTGGTGTGCCATATGTTTGATGAACAGGCGCTTTTCCGGATCACGGGTTTGCTGGTCGATCAACTCGCGCATCACGGCGTCACCATCGCAATTCATGGCGTCCATGACCTCCTGCCCGCCTGGATGATCAGCACCTGATACACGCAGGTAATGGCCATACAGTGGCTCGTCAACGACGTGGATGTCATCACGCTGCGCAAAGCTGTACATCAGGGCTGTCGACACATTTCGAGGACCTGACCAGAGGCATATGGGCGTTGTCATGATTATATGGCCTGCCTTATGTGCGTTCTGTCACAAATTAGTGGTGTGGGGTGTGATGGTAGAGCCAATTTAACTAAACTTGGCGCATGTTCAAGACCTTCATAGCGGGGATCCTGCTTGGCGTCGCTGGTGCGGCAGCGGCTGTGTACTACTTTCCGGCCGTCAACCAGTCTCGTGAGCAGTCATTGATCGTCGTTCATCCGAACCACGGCAATACCGAGTCTTTTCACGTCAATATTCCGATGGATCGCGTCATGATCGGTGCGCCATCACAGGAAGAGCCGCTGCCGGTCGGGCTGGAGTGGCCTGTCGATCCGCGTTTCGCGAATACACGGGCAGAGCTGTTCAAGATTCGCAATCGCAAAGACGCAGTCGTGGGCGTCGCGAGTCGTATTGCCGCAACCGATGCGATATCAGGAGACATCATAGAGTGGGTACTGCACCTGCCGGCGCGAGGTTCCGCGTATGTGATCATGCAGGCTGAACCGCTTGAGGACGGATATCGCACAGGCAATCTCGCAACGGGGACCCGTGAGTTCGCTCCACTGTTCGGCCGCGTCGCCGAGCAATGGGTGGCAGATACGTCCGGCGCCGAGGACGCACCGGCGGGGCGCATCGAACTCACCACCGCGTTTGTTGCGAGAGAGGTCGAAGAAGAATGAAGTACCTGATTTCGCTCGGTGTCGGTATGGCTGTGGGCGTTGCCGCGTTCCTGGCGCTGCTGTACTACAACCCCATGATGTCACAGAACAAATTATCGCCGCTGTCAGTCTCTGACAACGACGTCATCACATTCAATTACTCTTCAGTCGCGACAGATGCGCTGGTCTTTACGAACGACGGCGAGTCGACAGTCGCGCCATATCCTTCCAAGGTCCTGCAGCTCTGGGAGCCAACCGTGCGCCTCACCGATGCTATGGCAACCGTGCTGCGTAACAGTCGCAATGAGCCAGCTGCGATCGGCATCAAGTTTTCGTCACGCTCCGAGAGCACGAGAATCCTCAACGGCGAAGCGATCATCGACAGCGCCTGG
>CALZHX010000385.1 GCA_945787435.1 uncultured Woeseiaceae bacterium | reverse complement strand
TGCTGCGCTTCCGAACGTATGGGGTCAACCTGCCGGAATCGGCGGGCTTCTACCCGCATCGCGTCCTCGAGAGCGAGGCGATGCAGGACTGGTTGGCCGCGGCGGAGTGTGAGGTTGAAGTGATTTACCAGGATGAGAAGGGCAGATGACTCGAGCATTGTACGTAATCCTGGTTTGTTGCTCGCTACTCGTGAACGTAGCAAAGGCCGAAATATACGAATTACCCCCTCAGGGCTATGACGTCATCGGCGCCGTCTCGACCATAGCGGCACGCAATGAAGACACGCTCGTGGATATCGCACGACGCCATGGTCTTGGTTACCAGGATATCGTTCGCGCGAATCCCGGCATCAATATCTGGGTTCCGGGCGAAGGCACCGAAGTCATCTTGCCGACGCAGTACGTGCTGCCGCCAGGTCCGCGCAGCGGTGTCGTCCTGAACCTTGCCGAGTACCGCCTGTACTACTTTCCGGAAGTGAAAGAGGGTGAAATGGCCTACGTCATGACGTACCCGATCAGCATCGGTCGCATGGACTGGGAGACGCCGCTCGGCAAGACGTCGGTGATCTCAAAGGTGCGTAACCCGAGCTGGTACGTGCCGCAGTCGGTACTGGCCGAACATGAAGCAGATGGCAGACCGTTGCCGCGTATTGTGCCGCCTGGGCCGGACAACCCGCTCGGCGAGTACGCCATGCGGCTGGGCCTGCCGGGTTACCTGATTCACGGCACCAACCGTCCGGCTGGAGTAGGCATGCGGGTCACCCATGGTTGTGTCCGTATGTTTCCCGAAGACATAGAGTTCCTGTTCGGTAAGATCGATTTGAACACGGCCGTTCGCATCATCAACGAACCCATCAAGATGGGCTGGTCGGGCAACGAACTCGTCATGGAAGTACATCCCGTCCTCGAAGTCGTGATACCTGCAGTAGCTGATGAGGCAATCGATGAGGCAACGGATGAGGCAACGGATGAGAACGCTGAAGACGTGCTCGACGTTGTTGTAGAGATCAAAGACCCGCTGACCTATGTCACGGAGCAGTTCATTGAGACGACAGCGGAGCGTCCGGGCCAGCTCGACTGGGACATGGTGGAGCAGATTGTTAACCGGTCAGAAGGAATTCCGACGTCGGTGGGGCAGGGAATAAAAAACGCCGCGACAAGCGCGGCGTTCGAATAGAAGCTTTTATGTCTTTTACTTAGACATTGTCTTCTGGAACATACGTTCCATGCTTTCGCGATTTGCTTCGCAGCAAGCCTGTGCTTCAGTAGCGGCAGACAATGCCTGGTCTGCAGTGCTCTGGGCAGCAGCAGCGGCCTGCGAGGCACGATCAGCGGAGGCGCGAGCGGCCTCAGCTGATGAAGCAGCAGCGGCAGCGTCAGCAGCGGCCTTGTTAGCCGTGGCTTCGAGTTCTGCGTTGTTGGCGCAGCCTACTGTCAGTGCGGCAGCAAGCATCAATGCGCTAATTTTGAGTGCGGTTCTCTTCATGTCCTAAAATTCCTCTGTTGGGATATAAATTGCAGGCGCATTATTTCTCAAACAATCCGTTCCCGCAACGAAAATCACTGTTTTTATTATCATTTGTCGTCGACAAGCGACATTTCAGCAGAATAGTCACACGACACGACACGGCACAGCCGCACAGGTCCGACACCGGGTACGTGCCCGAGCTTAACCTCGCTCGCCATCCATGGCTCGCTCACATCGTACTCCGCTTGCTTTGGCTTCCTGCGTCGCGGCGCTCCACACGACGCTCGCGCACGCACCCGGTGCCCGGACCTCTACGGTGATCGGGGGACCGCGCGAAAAGGTCTTGCACTGATCGGAGTACTGTATATAATCACATGCACTGTAATTTTATACAGGACTGATTAAATGCGCCAACTGACCCCAAGACAAACCCAAATTCTCGAAGTAATTCAAGATTTTATAGCCGAAACCGGTATGCCGCCGACACGCGCTGAAATCGCACGGGAACTTGGTTTCAAGTCCCCCAATGCAGCCGAGGAGCATCTGCGCGCACTGCAGAAAAAGGGCGTTCTCGACCTCGTGCCGGGCGCATCGCGCGGCATTCAACTCAAGGACTCATTGCGTGATCAGATCGGCTTGCCATTAGTGGGCCGGGTTGCTGCCGGTAGTCCGATTCTTGCCGAGGAACATATTGAGACGCATTACCGTATCGATCCTGCGCTTTTCAATCCCAAACCGCATTACCTGCTGCGGGTACACGGCATGAGTATGAGAGATGCCGGTATTCTCGATGGTGACCTGGTTGCGGTGCATCGCACACCGGAAGTTCGCAGTCGGCAGATCATCGTTGCGCGGCTGGACGATGAAGTTACCGTCAAACGCTATCAGCAGACGGGTTCCATGGTCGAACTGCTGCCCGAGAACGAGGACTTCGACACGATTCACGTCAATCTCGCTGAGCAGGCGATGGTTATCGAGGGCGTTGTCGTCGGTGTTATCCGCGATGGCATGCCATTGCACTAAGCGTTTATGAGATGCGGCACGATTCATCCTCTTTAGAC
>CALZHX010000384.1 GCA_945787435.1 uncultured Woeseiaceae bacterium | reverse complement strand
TCGACCGTCAACAGGATGAACCACGCGAAGAGTTCGTACGCGCCGAAAAACGTTAATGACGCTGCCAGGAATCTGCCTGTAGTCAGCACTGAGCCACGCGAATAATTTGGCACTAGGTGCGGGGGCGTCGGAGTGTCAGGCTAAGTGATGACGTTCGTGAGTCGTGCGTGAATCAGCTGTGCATCGTTATGCACAGTCATTCACTTAGAGCAACGGATGGCCCGGTAACTGGTTGATAAATAACAGCAAAATCAATAGCTTAGCGCTCTGAAAAGCCCCGCTTCTTTGCGACTCGTTGTTCGTTATTTCTCAGTTATTTCAATGAGTTACTAGGCGCGCAGCTTTCTGCCAAAATCTCCGTGCGTGGATTTTACGTGAGTCACTCGGATAACATGAAATCCTCTGGCCGTCCTCAGTGAACTGGCCCACCGCAACACTTCTTGTACTTTTTGCCGCTGCCGCAAGGGCATGGTTCATTACGCCCAATTTTCTCGCTCGCGGCTCGCTTTCCGCTGCCCGAGTCAAACTCCAGGATGGCCTCGAAAATTGACCGTCCAATGTGCGCGTAGGACGCAAGTGCATCGGGAAACATCTTTCGCATCGTCTTCGCGAATTCCTCAAAGGGCTCGTCACCCCTCTGTCGCTTGCCGGGCTGCATATCCGAAAAGTAAGCTTCTCCTAGCTGCCTCGTGCTGAAGAAGGACAAGACCATGAGCGTCGCGCCGCACTCTTCGTCGAGCTCGCCGAACAAGTATTCTTCCCAGGTCTCGGCCAACCAGTCGTGTCCTGCTGCAAACCCACGGGACCATTGCGAGACCGAGGAACCGTCTTCGAAGTTCTCCGATATATCTTCATGAAACGCGCACCCGGCGGGCATCGAGTTGCTTCGCTCGAGAACGCCGGTATTGGTCTCGTTGTAAAGCGTCATAATCAGACCGAGAATTTCCTGTGCCTCGTTCTGGTCGCCGAATTTCATATCCTCATCGTTACCGATTATTGGCAGCCATTCGGATGGAGCGATTGTCTCGGGCGAGCACGCAATCGCAAACAGGAAGCCCTGCAGTTCATGAAATTTCAATGTTCCCCCTGGTCTCGCAGGGCTTTCAAGAAATTCCTTAAGCAGCC
This sequence comes from uncultured Woeseiaceae bacterium, assembly GCA_945787435.1. Lineage (GTDB taxonomy): Bacteria > Pseudomonadota > Gammaproteobacteria > Steroidobacterales > Woeseiaceae > UBA1847. The sequence continues at coordinate 6,043 of CALZHX010000384.1, read as the reverse complement.
GGGTATCAGCTTTATTCATTGTTGCCATACTCCGAAAAGAAGCTTGCAATTCGACGTTAACCGGATGGTATGTTGGATGATTATCATCCCAATGCCGTTGTAATGAAACTCCACATCCTGAGCGACCTGCACACAGAGTTTTCCGAGTTCAGTCCACCGCGTACGGACGCAGATGTTGTCGTCCTTGCCGGGGATATCGGAGTCGGCATGGGTGGTATTGATTGGGCAAAGCGCCAGTTTTCAGATGCATGGGTCCTCTACGTACCTGGAAACCACGAGTACTATGGCCACGATATCCGCGATACAGATCTGTTAGCCGCTGTCGCTCCGGCTAATGTGCAGGTCCTGAATGATGACACCTGTGAGATAGAAAACGTCCGATTCCTGGGAACGACGCTTTGGACTGACTTCAGACTCTACGGCGAAGGGGAGTCGTGGTTTTCCCGCGAGACCGCGAGAAGACAGATTGATGACTTCACATCGATTCGAAGTGGCGGCCGGCTCTTTACTCCCGAGGACTCTGTTGCACTTCATGAAGCGAGCAAGGCATGGCTCGTGAGTGAGCTAGAGAAGGACTTCAATGGCCCGACCGTTGTTATCACGCACCATTTACCGGCGTCGCCATCTATCGCCGAGAAGTACAAGAATGACCCCTTGAATCCTGCCTTTGCCAGCAGGCTTGAGGGCATTATTGAGAAACACCAGCCCGACCTGTGGATCCACGGGCATACCCATTTTGCCTGCGACTACGAGATTTACGGTACCCGGGTCGTGTGCAATCCACGCGGGTATCCGTCTGAGTCTTCGGCAAGAGGATTTTTACCTGAATTGGTCGTGGAGCCGTGAGTCTTCACGCGATTTGCTTATGTTCTCAAATACGCTACAATTGAAGCGAATTTGAGAACACTCGCCCAGTTCTATGCCCAAGCAACCCATCGAGTTCATGTTCAGCCCATATCGGCGCCAGGTTCTGGCGGTGCTGTTTCTGCGCCCAGATGAAAAATTTCACGTTCGCGAGCTCGAGCGGATGACCGGCGTGTCTGCCGGATCGCTGCATCGTGAATTGAAAGCGATGGCGGAATCCGGGATATTGCTGCGCGAAAAACTCGGTAATCAGGTCTTCTACCGAGCCAATGCCGATTGCACAATCTACGAGGAACTTGCAGCGATCTTCCGCAAGACGATGGGACTGACGTCACTGATACAAGAAGCTTTGTCTGACTTGGGTGACCGAATAAAGGTGGCGTTCGTTTTCGGATCCATGGCCAGCGGACATCAAACTGCAGGTAGCGACCTGGACGTCTGCATACTGGGTGAGGTGTCCTTGCTGGAGGTGGTGAAAGCGCTGTCTCGAGTTCAGGAAACACTGCAACGGGAAGTAAACCCGGTCGTCATGACGCCGAAAAAGTTTTCCGATCTGTCCAGAAAGAAGGATCGTTTCGTAACTCGCGTACTCAGCGAGCCAATATTGTTTGTGAAGGCGAATAAAGATGAGCTTGCAGAACTTACTGAAGATAGGGCAACTGGAAGAGCATGAGACAGACGCGAAACAGGTGCGCCGAATGCTCGAATCCGCGGAGCGCAGCATCGCCGATGCCAAGCAAGAATCAATCAGCCCGGAAACGCGTCTGGATGCTGCCTATCGAGCTATTACACAGCTGAGCATGGTCGCGCTATGGGCAAGTGGCTTCCGACCCGCGAAAAGCAAACCCGGACACCATCAGACAATGATCCAGTCACTCGTGCACACAATCGACCTGGATCGCGACGAAATGTTGTTGCTTGATACGTTTCGCGTCAAACGCAATGCGATCGATTACACCGGCGAGGATGTGGATGACTCTTCTGTGGACGAATGTATTGGAGCGGCGGCCAGGCTTATGATCCGTGTCTCCGAATGGCTTGCCGGAAACAAACCCGAACTAACAGAGTGAGCCAATACTCAAGCAGCGAAGAGCGTGCGTGAGTTTTGCGTGGAACAGTTGTGAATCGCCCTGATTAGTACTGAATTGAGTGCAACGGACGCCCCGGTAACTGGTTGATAAATATGAATCGAATCAACCACTTAGATTTCTGAAAATCCGCGTGACGGTGGTTCGATTGACTCCAATCGACTTGCTGTCGATTCTCGCCCCTCGGGCGGCTTCGCCGTCTCGGTTCGCTTCGCGAATCGGTTTGCCGCGGCTGCCGGATTTCCTTGATTCGTTCCGGATAAGTGGTGCCGAGAAGCTGCGTTAGATACGTATTGATCCCGCGTGTTAACGATGTTAACTATAAGTTATCATGAATAACAAGACGGCAGCCCGCAAGTCTTTGCCCGATCATTCACGGCCGCCCATGGCGGGGACTACGATTTACGCCATCGTCGAGGCCACACGGACACTGTTGGCTACGCAGGGATATGAAGCACTGTCCATGCGCGAAGTGGCCGCGGGAGCCGGGATTACCCCACCGGCTATATACCGGCATTTCCCGAATAAAGATGCCCTGATCGACTTTGTCGTCAAGGATACGCTGCGCGAATTCGAGCTACACCTGCTTCGCGCTATTGCCCCGTTGCCGGTCGGGTCATACGAACGTCTGTTGGCGTTGGGATCGGCGTATATCCGGGTCGCCACCGAGCATGAAGCGCAGTTCAAGATACTCTTCACACGCTTTCGCAGCCGCCCGCGCAAACTGGCGGATTTCCCAGGGCAATGGGGATACCAGGTGTTGCGACAGTGTGTGGTCGAAGCGATAGATGCAGGAATCTTGAGAGAAATGGATCCCGATCTGGCATCGTTTTTCTTCTGGTCACGTGTGCACGGTATCGTGATGCTTCTGTTGGCTTGCGATTTCAGCGAGACACTGCCACCAGAGATCGGCGACCTGACGGCAGAGAACCTGTTCGCAGCCACACGCGATCTCGTTGTCAGCGGATTGAAGGCGGGTCCGTAATGACTGCGACGGCGTTGACCCGCGGATGGTGGACTCGCTTCACGTGGCTTTGGCTGGCTTTGCTCGCCCTGTCGCTTGTCTTCTCGAACGGACGCTGGCAGCTTGCAATCGCCGCGGTGGCTGCTCCTTTCTTTGCGCGCCTCTTTCTGCTCTCGCTGCCTATCCTAAGAGGGCTGTTCTTCTTGCTGCCGCTGCAAATCGGTGCCTACTGGATCATGTGGTGGGAGGTCATTCCGGCACCGGGCGCGCTCTATTACATCATCGCCGCCGCGTACGGGCTGTGCTATCTCTTGCCGTTTGTCGTCGACCGCATCGTTTCCACCCGCATAGCGGGTTTTGGCAGCACCCTCGTATTGCCGGTTTCCTGGTACCTCGTCGAAATTCTCACCCAGCTATTTACGCCGTATGGCAGTTGGTCGTCCGCGGGTTACACGCAGATGCAGCATGGTCTTCTCACGCCGCTGGCAGCATTGTTCGGGGTAGCTGGTATGGCTTTCGCCACTGTGTGGATCGCGTCCGTTGCGGCATGGTTGGTAACAACGACGGCTACGATGAGACGTCGCACTCTCGTGGTGGCGATCTGGAGTGTGGCAATGATCGCGCTTGTCTGGTTGGCCAAGACTCCAACCCCGAGTGAGCCGTCTAATACCAACACAATCATGGTTGCAGCGATCACGCCATCCAACGACGCATCGATTCGAGTTAGTCGCGCCGTACAGGAAGCCCGACAGGCGGGCAAATTTGAAGGTTCGGTTCTGGCGCGCATCGAGAGCGATGTGGCCGAACTCAATGGCGGCCTATTGACGCGAAGCCGCGATGCTGCCCGATCGGGTGCGCGGCTGGTCGCGTGGTCGGAGACGGCCGGTCTTGTTCTGGGCTCTCAGGAAGAAAGTCTCATTGCTCAGGGTCAAGAGTTGGCCCGAGAAGAGTCGGTGTACCTCTTCATGGGGATAGGCGTACTGCATCCGGACAGGCAACCGCCGCGGGAAAACAAGGTCATTGCCATTACGCCGTCGGGCGACATTGCCTGGCAGTACAGCAAAGCGCGACCCATCGTGGGTTCCGAGGCACCTTTCTTGCCGCCTGGACACAATCAAATCGCTACGCTGGATACTCCATTCGGACGAATCGGCCTGGTGATCTGCCATGATCTCGACTTCGCGGATTTCGTGGCGCAGGCAGGCCGCAAAGACGTGGATCTAATGCTCGTACCATCGGCCGACTGGGCCGTGATTGCCGATCTGCACGCCAAGATGGGAATAATGCGTGCTGTCGAAAACGGCTTCTGGGTGCTCCGTCCCGCCCACGATGGCCGAACCGTAATCGCTTCGCCAGACGGACATGTCACGCATTCGTCATACGACGCCGAACTGCAGTCGCGCGTTCTTACAGGCCAGGTTACGGTGACACGAATCAATACTATGTATCCCCACGTCCGAATGTATCTCCCGTTTGTCGCCCTTGCCGTGCTTATTGGATTGCTGGTGCTTGCCAAGCGAGACGGTATGACATGAGGGGTTCCATAAACCGGTTGTTGTGGGTGCTGCTCGTCTGCGTCGTGGGGCAGGCAGCCGGCTCGGTCCTGATAGAGTTCGAGCTGAACGATCAGTTTAAGAACATCCACCGGGACGATGATTGGCGCGGCGATGTGGTGTTGCTCATCGGGTCGGACCAAAAGGGTAGTAAATTCGATGCCGTCTGGGAAAAAGCTATTCGTGACTCCATGACGGGCCTCGTAGACATGGAAAGCCTTCGTATAGTCCATGTAGCGGACGTCAGGGGAGTTCCTTTCTTTCTTAAAGGCGTGGTCCGCCGCAGGTTCCCCGGGGGCAATGCGAGTCCGATTATCCTTGACTGGCAGGGCAGGTTCGCGACCGCCTACGGATTTGCAAAGGACAAAGCGAACATACTGGTATTTGACCGGCAGGCGCGTTTGCAGCACCAAATAGCCGTTGAAGGGATTAATTCGCAGAGGCTGGACGAAACGGTAAATCTCCTGGTCACGGTACTTCGTCAGGCAGCCAAAAACAGCGTGCCCACTTTGGTGCCCAATCCAGGATCATCTATCGTTACTCAAGAACATCTTCCGGGTGTTTATTCCGATGCGTTACGTGCTCTTGGATTACCTTAGGTCATGCTGAATTGTGAAATCTATTCACTGAAAATCCGCGCGTCGGTAGGGATAGATGGGGAGTCGCCGTAACGGGCCGCCATTAGCGCAACCACCCTTAATTGTCTTTCCTGGCGAACGGCCGCGGCGTCTGTTGGCTCCAGTCCTGGTCGGTGTTAATTTGTGGTTCCTCTTGGCTAACAGGCAATCGGTATGACTCATATCCGGAATGTGCGGTCGAGCGGCCTCGTTCTGGCTGCTGCGCTACTACTGGCGTCCTGTGGCGAGGCCGGCGACGAGGCTCAGCCCGTGCAGGACGAGGCTGCAGCGCGCTCGGCGGCCCTGGCGAGCGAAAACGCGCCATCCTATGGCGACCCGAACGCCAAGGTGCATATCGTCGAGTTTCTCGATCCAGCGTGCGAAACCTGCGCTGTTTTTTATCCGATGGTCAAGGAGTGGATGTCCCAGGTGCCTGGCGAAATCCGCCTATCCGTTCGCCACGTGGCGTTCCATTCGGGTGCCGAACATGCGGTCAAAGTGCTGGAGGCGAGTCGCCAACAGGGCAAGTATTGGGAAACCTTGGAGGCTTTGCTCGCGTCGCAAAAGCAGTGGACTCAACATCACACTGTTCTGCCGGAAAAAATTGGACCGGCAATTGCAGGCGTGGGTTTGGACATGGATAAGTTGATGGCCGACATGAACTCAGTTGAAGCCTTGGTGCGTGTGGAACAGGATAAGAAGGATGCCGTACTTCTGAGAATCAGCAAGACGCCGACCTACTTCGTGAATGGCCGACCCTTGCCAAGTTTCGGTGCGCAGCAGCTTGCCAATCTGATCGGCGAAGAGTTACAGAAACACGGCGCAATACCGCAACGTTGATGAGCAAAGGTCTGGACGCTATGCCCTGGCCCCCTCTATGGCACTCACAAGCGCATAAACTGCTGCCGCGTTCGTGACCAGGCGTAACCGAGCAACACAGCCACAAAAAACACCTCT
>CALZHX010000383.1 GCA_945787435.1 uncultured Woeseiaceae bacterium | reverse complement strand
CAGGGACGATGATTTCTCGGGCTCGAACTACACGGCGCAGGGCCCGTTCATCACATTCCGCATCAAGGCGGACCAGGACACGTTCCATGACCTGATCGACCGGGAGGAAACGCCATGACCTTCCGATTTGTGATGCTAGCCTTGGTCTGGCTATCGTTTCTCATTGTTCCTTGCACGACTCAAGGGGCGATACAATTCCGTGGCGCCAGCAAAGACGTACAAAACTCCGCAGATTTGTTGATTGCCAGTAAGCCAGCGGGTACCACGGCCGGGGATCTGCTCGTTGCCTGGGCGAGCCACGACAACGGCGGCACCTGGACGCCGCCGCCCGGACAAGGGTGGACGGCTTTTTCACTGCCAGGAACCGAGACCTCATTTACGTCACGGGCGTGGTACAAACAGGTCGATGCAGCCGACGCGTTGCGCACTAATTACGCATTTACTTTCAGTAGTGACAACGATGCGATTCTCTACCTCGCGGCCTTTTATGAAGATACGGGTACCGGCGACTGGACACTGGAGGATGGCACCGGATGGGCCTTCGCCGCTAATGCCACCTCGCTGTCTAACGGCGGTGTAACCGCCATCGATAACAGCCTGTTTTTGGTGGGGTACGCGAACGACGACAATGAGGTGGTTACAGGCGATCCGAGCGGACCCACAAAAATCGATGAAGACAGGACCAACAGCCTTGCCTTTGCGGCCTACTACGAGACGGTCGACGCGATCGATGGCAGTGTTTCTTACCCGATTGCGTGGGGCGGGAACAACGAACAGCTCTCCGCCATGGCAGGTATCTTCAGCTGGGCGTCCGGCGGTGGCGGGCCCGGTCCAGCCGTCTGTCAGGTCGACCCAAGCGGCACCTACATCGAGGCTGAGAATTTCACCGGCACGATCCTCCAGGGCGCGACCTTCGCCGTCGAGTCGACCACGCCCGGATTTAATGGCAGCGGCTACCTGAGATCGACCGGTGGCAGCACAACTAATCCGCCGGTGCATGAAGGTAAGATCTACAACATCAACTTCGCGACGTCTGGAACCTATAACGTCTGGATGCGTGGCTATGCACTCAATGGTGGCTCCGACTCTGCTTTCATCGGCCTGAACGGGACCTCAGCCGGGGCCCTCAACGAAGGCGGCACCTACAATACCTGGGTATGGTCGAACGGAATCCAGACGGGTAGCAACCAGATTACAGTGCCGGCAGCCGGTTACCATGACTTTAATACCTGGGTCCGGGAGGCGAATCATCGCATCGACGGTTTCTACATCACGCAGGGCGGCGAGACGCCGACCGGCGGGATTCCATCCGGAACGCCTACGCTCGATCCGACGCAGTGCGCCGTCTCCGGAGCAAACCTGGCGCTAACCAGTACGGACTCGCCCGACCCGGTCAGCGTGGGCAGCACTATTACCTACAGCCTGACGGCCACCAACAATGGCCCGGCCGACGCGAGCAACGTCACGCTGGTCGATACGCTCCCGGCCGACGTCGCCTGGCAGTCGGCGACACCGAGCCAGGGGTCTTGCGTGCACAGTGGCGAACCGCTGGGCGGCACAGTCACCTGCACACTCGGCACAATTGCGAATGGCGCGAGTACTACCGTCGACATAGATGTTGTCGCGCCGGGAACCACCGGCGTCATCAGTAACTCGGCCACGGTTTCGGCCGACGAATCCGATCCTAATGCGAGTAATAATACTGCGATCGAACAAACGATCGTCGGCGGCGCCAATCTCTCGCTGAGCCAGTCCGACTCACCCGATCCCGTGCTCGTGAACCAGGCGCTTTCCTACAGCCTGGTGGTTGACAACCTGGGTCCGGACGACGCGACTGATGTCGTCCTGGTCGACACGCTACCCGCCGCCGTGACTTTCCAATCGGCGATAAGCAGCCAGGGAAGTTGCAGCGAGTCCGGCGGAACCGTGACCTGCAACCTCGGCACGATTGCCAACGCAGCGAACGCGACGGTCGACATCATCGTGACCGCGCCGTCCAGTGCAGGATCGATTACCAATGACGCCATTGTTTCGACCAGCGCGAGTGATTCGGATAGCGCGAATGACAGCGCGAGCGAGACCACAACCGTCGAGAATCTGAACGTTAACCAGCTATGCTACCTGGTGGCCGACGCTGGCGGCGGGGGTGGCGGCAACGACTTGCTGACGCGCATCGATACCGCAGATTTTGATGCACTGACCAACGAAACCAACATTGGTATCGGCACCGGCACCAACACGATCGAGGCGATCGCCTGGAATTCTGCGACGGGTGTTTTATATGGCGCCAATGCCGGACGACTCGGCGTGCTGAGTACGACAACCGGTGTGTTCACACCATCGCCACAGGCCTTCGGGACCGGCGGCGGTGCGCTCGGAAATATTTCGTTCAACGACGTCGATGGCCTCACCTACGATGCAACCACCGGCGTCCTTTACGGCTCGGAGCGTCAATCCGGCACTGATGTGCTGATCCAGATCGACATGGCCACCGGCGCGCACGTACCGAACGCCTTTGGCGCCGGTATTGATTACGTGCCGATGCCGCCGATCCTGGGCAACAGCCTGACCGACGATATTGCCGTGGATCCGACGACGGGTGTCATGTATGCGGCGGTTAACAGCGGCGGCTCGACGGATAGGCTGATTAGAGTCAATAAGGCCACCGGCGCGACCACAGATGTCTCGTTGATCACCGTGCCGGATATCGAAGGCCTCGGTACGGACCCGACAGGTCAGCTCTGGGGCACGAGCGGCACCCAGGGAATCCTTTACGAGCTCGACAAGGTCACCGGTGTCGGTTCCAACGGCCGGCCGATTAACAACGGCAGCGACTATGAATCGGTCGATTGCTACGCCTTTTCGCCAAGCGTTGTCGCCGATCTCGCCGTCACCAAAATAGTCGACGATGCCGCCCCGGCGGAAGGCGCTACCGCCACCTACACCGTGACCGCGACCAACACCGGTCCGGGCATAGCCACTGTGGTTCAACTCAGCGATGTCCTGCCTGCGGGTGTGACTTTTGCTTCGGTCGTCGCCAGCCAGGGAACGTACAGCAGTACGACGGGCGAGTGGTTCATCGGTACTCTCAGCGCCGGGAGCAACGCAACGCTGAATATCCAGGCGAGTGTTGACACAGGCAGCGCCGGCTCGACAATCACTAACACAGCCAGCGTCACTTTCGTTTCGCAGAACGACCCGAATGCCGGCAATGATGTGGCGTCGGCCGACATCGTTCCGGTGGCATTGCCGGCCAATCTGTTGGTTCTCAAGAGCGTCAACACCGTGCGCGACCCGCTCGGTGCCACCGCGCCAGCGGCACTCGCGATCCCGGGCGCAGTCGTCCAGTACGAGGTATCGGTGACTAACTCGGGCGGTGGGGCGGCAACCGAAACGATCGTCACCGACACGCTGAGCAGCAACCTCACGTTCCT
>CALZHX010000382.1 GCA_945787435.1 uncultured Woeseiaceae bacterium | reverse complement strand
CCCTATTATTTGTTCGGGATGATGATCTTCTTCTTTTCAGGATTCTCGCGATACAGCAACGCCATGTTGCCAACACGCTGAATCAGTATCGCCGATGCCGTTGTGCAAAGTTGTTCGATGATTGAATCCCGCAGTTTCCTGTCGCCAACGCGAACACTGACCTTGATCAGTTCATGGTGATTAAGAGTGGTCTCGTACTCCGCCAGCACAGACTCGGACAGGCCGGACTCACCAACCATGATCACGGGCTTGAGTGCGTGGCCAAGTCCGCGCAGGTGTTTCTTTTGAGCTTCAGTGAATGTCATGGGCGCGGAGTGTAACAAATGAGTAAACCGCGCGGTGGACGTAGTTGGAAAGAGCGCCAGGACCGGGATCCGTACGTGCAACAGGCGCGGCGGGACGGCTGGCGATCACGGGCAGTTTACAAACTCGAGCAGATCAACGATAAAGAGCGCCTGCTGAAAAAAGGCATGCTCTGCGTCGACCTGGGCGCCGCGCCCGGCAGTTGGAGCCAGTACGTTACCGAGACTCTCGATAGCGATGTACGAATCGTCGCTGTCGACCTTTTGCCAATGGACGCACTGGCGTCGGTGGAGTTCATCCTGGGCGACTTTACAGAAGACGCCGTGCTTGATGCCATGCGGACAGCAATAGGGAATACGCCAGTGGACCTTGTAATGAGCGATATGGCCCCCAATATCACCGGGAACCGAGCGGTCGATCAGCCTCGCTCGATGTATCTTGTCGAACTGGCCCTGGAACTCTGTAAAGACGTCCTGAGGCCGGGCGGTGACTTTGTCTGCAAGCTGTTTCAGGGCGAAGGTACTGACGAGTACATCGCGGCAGCACGAGCGTCGTTCAAACGAGTCAAAGCCATAAAACCCAAGGCTTCCAGGTCCGGAAGCCGTGAGGTGTACTTGGTAGCGAGAAACTATCGATTGTAGTAGTGTCTAAACGCTAGAGCCTGTCTAAATCTACAGTGCTGTGGCGCCTTCCCACCGCGGATTCTCAATGTGAATGATCTGACTAAAAATATACTTGTCTTCGTCGTCATCATCGTCGTTTTACTGACTGTGGTGCAGGGTTTGTCCGGTGTCAGTGGCACCCAGCCACAGGCTCGGGAGTATTCGGAGTTTCTTGAGCAGGTGCGTGGTGGCCAGGTCAATATGGTTGTCATCGAAGAGGACCGTATTCGTTTTGGCAATCGTGAGCCGTTGCAGTTCTACACGATTAGTCCCGAGACCGATAACAATACCTTGATTGGCCTGCTGGATAAGCATGTCGACAATTTCAGTGCGGCAGAGCCCAAGTCGCAAAGCCTGATTGGCCAGTTGCTGATCAGCTCCTTCCCGATACTTTTGTTGATCGGTGTATGGATTTACTTCATGCGACAGATGCAGGGCGGCGGTGGCGGTCGTGGCGCCATGTCGTTCGGCAAGAGTAAAGCCCGACTCCTTGGTGAGGACCAGGTTGGGGTCACGTTCGCTGACGTTGCCGGCGTTGAAGAGGCCAAAGCCGAGGTGTCGGAGGTTGTCGACTTCCTCAGGGACCCAAGCAAGTTCCAGCGACTCGGTGGCAAGATTCCAAAAGGCGTGCTCATGGTCGGCCCGCCTGGTACCGGTAAGACGCTATTGGCCAAAGCGATTGCTGGCGAGGCGAAGGTACCGTTTTTCACAATTTCCGGTTCCGATTTCGTAGAGATGTTCGTTGGTGTCGGTGCATCACGCGTACGCGACATGTTCGACCAGGCAAAGAAGCAGGCGCCCTGCATTATTTTCATCGACGAGCTGGACGCTGTCGGCCGCCATCGTGGCGCCGGTCTCGGCGGTGGTCATGACGAGCGTGAGCAGACGCTGAACCAGATGCTGGTTGAAATGGACGGCTTCGAAGGCAGTGAAGGCATCATTGTCATTGCGGCAACGAACCGGCCCGACGTTCTCGACCCCGCACTATTGCGACCTGGACGTTTCGATCGCCAGGTTGTGGTACCGCTGCCGGATGTTCGTGGTCGCGAGCTGATTCTGAAAGTCCACATGCGCAAGGTGCCGCTCGACGATGACGTCAAGCCAAACCTGATTGCCCGTGGTACGCCTGGTTTCTCTGGGGCCGATCTTGCCAACCTTGTAAATGAAGCCGCGTTGTTCGCTGCGCGTGCGAATCGGCGTGTCGTCAGCATGGAACAGTTCGAGCAGGCAAAAGACAAGATCATGATGGGCACCGAGCGTCGCTCGATGGTCATGAGCGAGAAGGAAAAGCTCAACACGGCCTACCACGAGGCGGGCCATGCGATTGTTGGTTACCTCGTGCCCGAGCACGACCCTGTTTATAAGGTCACGATTATCCCGCGGGGACGTGCACTTGGCGTCACGATGTACCTGCCGGAGGAAGACCGTTACAGCATGTCCAAGCAGCATCTCGAGAGCATGATTTCCAGCCTGTTCGGTGGCCGCATTGCCGAAGAGATGATTCTCGGGGCCGCGGGTGTCACGACCGGTGCGTCGAACGATATCGAGCGAGCGACGGAGATCGCCCGCAACATGGTCACCAAGTGGGGCCTGTCCGAACGCCTCGGGCCGCTGACTTACAGTGAGGACGATGGCGAGGTATTCCTGGGTCGCTCGGTCACGCAGCACAAGCAGGTGTCCGACGATACGGCTCACGCGATTGACGAAGAAGTTCGCAATATCGTTGATGCCAACTACGCGCAGGCCAGGAAGATTCTGGAAGAAAACGTCGACAAGCTGCATGCCATGGCAAAGGCCCTCGTAAAGTACGAGACGATCGGCGACAGCCAGATCAAGGACATAATGGAAGGTCGTGAGCCGCAGCCACCCGAAGACTGGGACGACACGCCCGATTCGAGTGAGGACTCAGGATCTCCCAAGCCTGAAGCTGAGTCGAAGGGATCGATCGGCGGCCCCGCCAGCGAACATTAAGTCGCGCCGCGGCGCACCAGAATGAGCTTACGTCTTGGCGCAATTACGCTGGAGTACCCGGCTGTCATGGGTATTCTCAACACCACTCCCGATTCATTTTCTGATGGTGGTCTGTTCATGGCCCCAGGCGTGGCAATCATGCACGCGGAACAGATGGCCGCGGCCGGCGCTGCGATCATCGACGTTGGAGGCGAATCTACCCGTCCTGGCGCCAAAGATGTCAGCGAGCAGGAGGAAATCGATCGGGTTGTGCCTGTTATTGAGGTCATTCGTTCGGCCCTGGACATTGCCGTTTCGGTGGATACCAGCAAGCCCGGTGTCATGCGTGCGGCGGTTGCCGCCGGCGCCACGATGATTAACGATGTTCGCGCACTGCGTGCTGAAGGCGCGCTGGAGGCTGCGGCCGAACTGCAGCAGGCAGTGTGCCTGATTCACATGCAGGGCCAGCCGCGAACGATGCAGCAGGATCCTCAATACGACGACGTTGTGGCCGACGTTATACAGTTTCTGCACGAGCGCGTGTCAGAATGCACGCAGGCCGGGATTGCCGAGGAGCTGCTGGTCATTGACCCCGGCTTCGGTTTTGGCAAAACGCCCGAAGACAATATCGAGTTGCTGGCGAATCTGCGACAATTGCTGGAGATTGGCCCACCGTTGTTGATCGGTATTTCTCGCAAGTCGACACTCGGGATGTTGACGGGTCGTGAAGTGGATGAGCGCCGGCCCGCAAGTGTGGCAGCAGCTGTGCTGGCCGTGGATCGCGGCGCTAGTATCGTCCGCGCACACGACGTTGCGGAGACAGTTGATGCGCTACGTGTTGCACGAGCAGTAATTGAATCGGACAAGAGAAGATGACTAAGCAGCATTTCGGAACAGACGGGGTACGTGGCACCGTCGGTACAGATCCAATGACGGCTGATTTCGCAATGCGCCTTGCCAGTGCGGCAGCGCAGGTGCTCGTGCCCGAGGGCGGGACGGTCGTCATTGGCAAGGACACGCGACTGTCGGGCTACATGTTCGAATCGGCACTCGAGGCCGGATTCGTCGCGGCTGGGGCAGACGTGTTGCTGATCGGGCCATTGCCCACGCCCGGTATTGCGCACCTCACGCAGTTGTTCGAGGCGGACCTGGGTGTTGTCATTTCCGCGTCGCACAATCCCTATGGTGACAATGGCATAAAGTTCTTCGACCGCTCCGGTTCGAAGCTCAGCGATGACATCGAGCGCGAGATCGAATCGAACCTGCAGAAGCCCGCAATTACGCTCGAATCGAGCAGGTTGGGCAAAGCCAAGCGAATTGATACCGCACGTATCCGTTACCAGGAGTTCTGTGCCTCGACGTTTCCAGCCGATCTGAGACTCGACGGCGTTAAATTAGTGTTCGATGGCGCGAATGGCGCTGGCTACAAGGTGGGCCCGCGAACACTCGCTCACCTGGGGGCTGAAGTCATTCCAATTGGCTGTTCACCGAACGGCATGAATATTAATGACGGTTGTGGGTCCATGAGTCCTGAATTGCTGCAGCTGACGGTTCCGGCTGTTAAGGCAGACGTTGGCGTTGCGCTTGATGGGGATGGTGACCGCGTTGTGATGGTGGATGAGCGGGGCGAGTTGATGGATGGCGATCAGCTGCTTTACATCCTGGCGACAGCGCGGCAGCGCGATGGGCTGCTCAAGGGTCCGGTCGTCGGTACGGTGATGAGCAATCTCGGCCTCGAAAATGCGCTTAAAGCCGAAAAAATCGAGTTTCGACGTGCAAGCGTGGGCGATCGCTATGTGCTCGAGGCGCTGAGGGAATCTGGCGGCATCATCGGTGGCGAGACATCGGGCCATATGATTGTTCTCGACCGGACCACGACGGGCGATGGCCTGGTTTGCGCATTACAGATACTCGCCGTGATGAAACAGACCGGGAAATCGTTATCGGAGCTTGCTGCAGGGATGCCCAAGTACCCGCAGACTATGCTCAATGTGCGTACTGACAAGAAGCTCGATCCAGGCACTTCGGCAGCTATCCAGGAGGCCGTTACCGCGGCCGAGGAGGAGCTCGAGGAGACGGGCCGGGTTGTATTGCGGGCATCTGGTACAGAGCCGGTCATCCGTGTGATGGTGGAGGGCGAGAACGAGGATCAGGTTATCGCGCTCGCGAAGCGGCTTGCGGAAGTCGTCGCTGAGGCAGCCACCTGAGCCAAAACGGCCTGATTTCATACCATTTTCGCGTTGATTTGCCGGGGTAGCCTCGGTATCCTTGCGCGCCTTTTAAATCTGCGGACAAATCAATGCGCAACTACCTCGTTGCAGGCAACTGGAAAATGAATGGCGATATGGCCAGCAACCGTGAATTGGTTGCGGGCATAGTCGCGGGTGCACCCGATACAGATCGAGTCAAACTCCTGATCTGTCCGCCATTTCCCTATCTTGCCGCCATGGCGCAGGCAACAGCGGATAGCACCGTGGTTGTTGGGGCGCAGAGCGTTTCTGAGCATGCGTCTGGTGCCTACACGGGTGAGGTGTCGCCGCAGATGCTGCTCGATTGCGGCTGCGAATATGCCATTGTCGGACACTCTGAGCGGCGCTCGCTGTACCTTGAGTCGAGTGCGGCTGTCGCCAGCAAGTTCAAAGCAGCCCTGGAGGCTGGATTACGCCCAATCCTGTGCGTCGGCGAGTCGCTCGAAGAGCGTGAGGCAGGCAGCACCGAAGCAGTCATCGACGAGCAGTTGAACGCAGTGCTCGACACCGTCGGTGTAGCGGGATTAGAAACCGCGGTCATTGCCTACGAGCCAGTCTGGGCGATTGGAACAGGAATGACGGCAACACCTGAGCAGGCACAGGAGGTGCACAAGCACATCCGCGGCGTGTTGGCGGGTCACGATGCCGCGATCGCAGAATCGACACAGATTCTGTACGGCGGCAGCATGAAAGGTGAAAATGCGGCTGGCTTGCTGGCCATGCCCGATATCGATGGCGGACTAATAGGTGGTGCGTCACTCAAGTCAGCAGATTTTCTGGCGATTGCTGAAGCAGCCGCCCAAGGTTGAGAAACAGATGGAAGATATTCAAAAGATCATATTGATCATTCACACGTTGATTGCCCTCGGCATCATCGCGCTCGTGTTGCTACAGCGTGGCAAAGGCGCGGATGCGGGCGCTGCGTTTGGCGCAGGTGCCTCCGGCACCGTCTTTGGCGCCCGCGGCTCGGGCAGCTTTTTCTCGCGCGCGACCGCGGTGCTCGCAACGGCATTCTTCGCTAGCAGCCTGACATTGGCGTACCTCAGCAGTCAGCGCTCCGGCGAGCCCGAGAGTGTGCTCGAGGGGGCTCCGGTTATTGAGGAGACTGTGGACGAAGCGCCGGCTGAAGAGCTGACCGTTCCCGACGCCGACATGCCAGCGCTTGACCCGCAGGACGACACGGACCTGGCCCCGGCAGTTGATGCCGATATGCCGGCGCTCGAAGAGGAAGTACCTGTCCTCGAAGAAGAGAACCAGTAGGCCCGACCGGCAGAAAATGAGTAACGCTCTGGTGGTGGAATTGGTAGACACGCTGTCTTGAGGGGGCAGTGGCGTAAGCCGTGCGAGTTCGAGTCTCGCCCAGAGCACCATTCACTTCAATTTTGTAGCGAGTAAGCCCGTCAAGGGTGTATTCGGAGTGCGCCACACTGATACAATGCGCGCACTCTAGGGGTGGCACGAAGCCAGATCTCAGTCAAAAATGCTTCAACAATATTTTCCCATTCTGGTCTTTCTCGGCGTTGCAGCGGGCATTGGGCTGTTATTGCTCGGCCTGGGCTTTCTGATCGGCACCGGTAGCAAGGACGACGACAAGTTGTCTCCTTACGAATGCGGCTTCGAAGCCTTTGAAGATTCACGCACCAAGTTCGATGTCCGTTACTACCTCGTTGCCATCCTGTTCATAATTTTTGACCTTGAGATTGCCTTCCTGTTTCCGTGGGCCGTGTCCCTGGACACAGTGGGACACTTTGGACTGATCTCGATGGGCCTGTTCCTGGCAATCCTCGTCGTTGGCTTCATCTACGAGTGGAAGAAAGGAGCATTGGAATGGGACTGACGAGTTCTGTCGATGCTGCACAGACGGAGTCGAATGACGGTAGACAACCGGCCGAGATGAAGAACGGCGCGCAGGCAGCGGGCGAAAGCCTGCAGCAAAAAGGCTTCGTCGTCACTAGCGTCGATACCGTCATGAACTGGGCACGAACCGGCTCACTGTGGCCAATGACCTTCGGCCTGGCTTGTTGCGCTGTTGAGATGATGCAGGCGGGAGCGTCGCGCTACGACCTCGATCGCTTCGGCATTATTTTCCGTCCGAGTCCGCGGCAGTCAGACTGCATGATTGTTGCCGGCACCCTGACGAACAAGATGGCACCCGCTCTGCGCAAGGTCTATGACCAGATGCCGGAGCCGCGCTGGGTCGTCTCGATGGGTTCATGCGCCAATGGCGGTGGCTACTACCATTATTCTTATTCAGTGGTGCGGGGCTGCGACCGCATCGTCCCTGTTGATGTCTATGTGCCGGGCTGCCCACCTACGGCGGAAGCCCTGATCTACGGGCTTATGCAGCTGCAAAACAAGATTCGCCGCACGAGTACGATAGCCAGATAAGAAAAAATAAATGACGGATCGGTACGAGACATTGGCCGCTCGGATAGACGAGCGATTCGGCGATCAGCTGACCCGCGTGGCGTCCATCTGTGGCGAACTAACCTATGTAGTGGACAAAGCCGACCTGCACAGCGTTGCGACATCGTTGCGTAATGAGGGCGAGTTCGGATTCGAGATGCTCGTTGATGTCTGCGGTGTCGATTACCTGAATTACGGCAGTGCCGAGTGGGCGACATCGAGCGCCACCGGCACAGGCTTCAGTCGCGGCGTTGAAAGAGAGCCCGTGATCCTCGATGAGTCCGATGAATTTGATCCGCAGCGTTTTGCAGTCGTTTATCACCTGCTGTCGATTCAACACAATTTTCGTTTGCGTCTGCGAGCGTTCACCGGCACCGACAACCCGCCAATGATCGGCTCGGTCGTCGATATCTGGAATGGCGCCAACTGGTTTGAGCGCGAAGTTTTCGACATGTTCGGAATCTTGTTTGTCGGACACCCGGATCTGCGCCGCATCCTCACTGACTACGGTTTCGTCGGGCATCCGTTCCGCAAGGACTTTCCGCTGATCGGCAACGTGGAGGTGAGCTACGACGTTGAGAAGGGCCGCGTAGCCTACCAGCCCGTAACTATCGAGCCACGTACGCTCGTGCCGCGCGTGATTCGCGATGACAATCGCTACTCCGAAGACCTGAAGGATCACGTCGATGGCTGAGATTCAGAGCTACACGATGAACTTCGGTCCGCAGCATCCCGCGGCACACGGCGTGCTGCGCCTGGTGCTCGAGCTGGAAGGCGAGGTGATTCAGCGCGCCGACCCGCATGTCGGCCTGCTGCATCGCGGTACAGAGAAGCTGGCCGAATCCAAACCCTTTAACCAGACCATCGGTTACATGGATCGCCTCGACTACGTGTCGATGATGTGCAATGAGCACGCCTACGTCATGGCAATCGAGAAGATGCTTGGCGTCGAAGTGCCCATCCGTGCGCAGTACATCCGCGTGATGTTCGATGAGGTGACGCGGATTCTGAATCACCTGCTGTGGCTGGCAGGACACGGGCTGGACATCGGTGCAATGACGATGTTCCTGTATTGCTTCCGCGAGCGTGAAGACCTGATGGACTGCTATGAAGCAGTGTCAGGTACACGCATGCATGCGACCTACTATCGGCCGGGCGGCGTGTATCGTGATTTGCCGGACTCGATGCCGAAGTACCAGGAATCGAAGTTCCGCAGCAAGAAAGAGATCGATCGCCTGAACTCGATTCGTGAAGGATCGTTGCTCGACTTTCTCGAGGCGTTTACGGAGAAGTTTCCGGGCTGTGTCGACGAGTACGAGACTCTGCTGACGGACAACCGTATCTGGAAACAGCGTACGGTGAATATCGCGGTGGTATCTCCGGAACGCGCCATGCAACTGGGCTTCACGGGACCAATGCTGCGTGGCTCCGGCGTCGAGTGGGACCTGCGCAAGAAACAGCCGTACGAGGTCTACGACAAAATGGACTTCGATATACCGGTCGGCCTCAATGGCGACTGTTATGACCGCTACCTCGTTCGTATCGAGGAAATGCGCCAGTCCAATCGCATCATCAAACAGTGCATAGACTGGCTGCGCGAAAATTCCGGTCCGGTGATCGTTGACGACCACAAGGTGGTCGCGCCGACGCGTGTCGAAATGAAAGACGACATGGAATCGCTGATTCATCACTTCAAGTTGTTTACTGAAGGATACTGCGTACCGGAAGGTGAGGCGTATGCCGCGGTTGAGCATCCGAAAGGTGAGTTCGGCATTTACATTGTGTCGGACGGCGCCAACAAACCCTACCGCGTAAAAATTCGTGCGCCGGGTTTTGCGCACCTGTCAGCGATGTCGGAGATGGTCGAGGGGCATATGCTCGCTGACGTCGTTGCTGTTATCGGTACACAGGACATCGTGTTCGGGGAGGTGGATCGATGAGCACTGGCGATCTGTTGTCCGACCACGTCCGGGAAGAAATCGATCACTGGAAAGCGCGTTTTCCGGATGGCAAGCAGCGCTCCGCTGTTATTAGTGCGTTGCATGCCGTGCAGCACGAGAATGATGGTTTCCTGACTGCCGAATTAATGAACGCGGTCGCTGACTATCTCGATTTACCGACGATCCATGTCTACGAGGTCGCGACATTTTATTCGATGTTCCAGACCAAGCCGGTTGGCCGCCACAACGTCGCGATCTGCACCAATATTTCCTGCATGTTGCGTGGCGCTGATGACATCGTCGATCACGTCGAGAGCAAGCTCGGCATCAAACTTGGTGAATCTACCGAAGACGGCCGTATCTACCTGAAGCAGGAAGAAGAATGCCTGGCCGCATGCTGCGGCGCCCCGATGATGATGATCGATCACAAGTACCACGAGAACCTGACGACCGGGCAGGTTGACGAAATTCTGGATGGGCTCGACTGATGGCCTACGAAGAGAACCTGACGTGCTTCAGCACCTTCGGCCAGGAGCGGTCATGGTCGCTCGAGACTTATGAGAATAACCACGGTTACCAGGCTTGGCGTGACATTCTCGGCGGCAAAATGACGCCCATGCAGGTCATCGACGAGGTCAAAGCCTCCGGTCTGCGGGGGCGCGGCGGTGCAGGTTTTCCAACGGGTCTCAAGTGGACATTCATGCCCAAGGACGCGGCGGTACAGAAGTACCTTGTCTGCAATTCGGACGAAAGTGAGCCGGGTACCTGTCACGATCGCGAGGTGCTGCGCTACAACCCGCACAGCCTCGTGGAAGGCATGGCAATCGCCGCCTATGCGATGGGTGCAACAGTCGGCTACAACTACATTCGTGGTGAGTTCATTGATGAGCCGATACCGCGTTTCGAAGCAGCGCTTAGAGAGGCCTATGCAGCCGGGCTGCTCGGAAAGAACATCCAGGGGTCGGGTATCGATGTCGACTTGCATGCGTTTGTTGGCGCGGGAGCCTACATCTGCGGCGAAGAAACGGCATTACTCGAGTCGCTCGAGGGCAAGCAGGGCAAACCGCGTTTCAAGCCGCCGTTCCCGGCAGGCTATGGTTTGTACGGCAAGCCGACGACCATCAATAACACGCAGAGTCTCGCCAGTGTCCCTGCCATCATTCGCAACGGTGCGGCCTGGTTCGCGGCGCTTGGTCCGGAAGGTTCGGGCGGAACGGCGCAGTTCTCTGTCTCCGGGCACGTCGAGAACCCTGGCAACCACGAGCTGCCGATGGGAATCCCGTTCACGGATCTTATCGACATCTGTGGTGGTATCTGGAAGGGTCGCAAGCTAAAGGCCGTTATCCCGGGTGGATCTTCGTGTCGAGTGCTGCCGGCCGAGATCATCGAAGGCTGCACGATGGACTACAACTCGTTGCAACAAGCGGGCTCGTCTTTCGGCACGGGCGCCGTCATCGTCATGGACGAAACGACGTGCATGGTGCGCGTGTTGCGCCGCATATCACGGTTCTACATGGCTGAGTCCTGCGGGCAATGCACGCCATGCCGGGAAGGCACGGGCTGGCTGTACCGCATGCTGACGCGGATAATCGATGGGCAAGGCCAGGAAGAAGACCTGGACAAACTCGTCGACGTTGCCAACAAGATCGAGGGCCACACCATCTGCGCGCTCGGCGATGCGGCTGCATGGCCCGTGCAGAGCTTCCTCAAACACTTCCGTCACGAATTCGAATACATGGTTCGCAACCACGGCCGCAGCATTGTGGACGATCCATCGGAGGCCGCAGCGTAGCCAGTCATGAGTGACGACGTCGTAAACATTGAAGTCGACGGCAAGCCGGTCGAAGCGAAACGTGGCCAGATGGTCATTGAGGTAACCGATGCAGTAGGCGCCTACGTGCCGCGCTTCTGTTACCACGAGAAACTGAGCATCGCGGCGAACTGCCGGATGTGTCTCGTAGAAGTCGAGAAGGCACCCAAGCCTCTGCCGGCATGTGCAACACCGGTCAATGAAGGCATGAAGGTCTTCACGAAATCTCCGAAAGCCATCGCGGCGCAAAAAGCCACGATGGAATTTCTGTTGATCAATCACCCTCTGGATTGCCCGATCTGCGATCAGGGTGGCGAATGTGAACTGCAGGACCTTGCAATGGGTTACGGCAGGGACGTCAGTCGTTACAACGACGGTAAACGCGTCGTCAAAGATAAGGATATTGGCCCGCTCGTCTCGACAGATATGACTCGCTGTATCCACTGCACGCGTTGCGTTCGTTTCGGCGAAGAGATCACGGGTCGTCCGCAGCTTGGCACGACCGAGCGCGGCGAGAACATGAAGATCGGCACTTACATCGAGCAAAGTGTCGACCATGAATTGTCCGCCAATATCATCGATCTGTGTCCTGTCGGCGCGCTGAATAACAAGCCGTACCGATACAGCGCCCGTGCCTGGGAAATGACGCAGCGCGCAACGGTATCGCCGCATGACTGTGTCGGTTCGAACATGTACGCGCACGTGCTGCGCGGAACCGTCAAGCGCGTCGTTCCGCGCGAGAACGAGAGCATCAACGAAACGTGGCTGGCCGACCGTGATCGCTTCAGTTATGAAGCCATTTACAGCAGCGATCGCCTGCAAGCGCCGATGGTGAAAGAGAGCGGCGAGTGGCGCGAACTGGATTGGGAAGAAGCGCTTGGCATCGCTGCGCAGCGGCTAGGTGAAGCCGAGAACGACAAGATCGGCGTATTGGCATCGCCAAGCTCGACGGTGGAAGAGGGACACTTGTTGGCCCGTATCGCCGGGCACCTCGGGACATCAAATATCGATCACCGCATTGAACGCCGAGATTTTTCGGATCAAGGTAATGACCCGGCATTCCCGTGGCTCGGTTGCGATATCGCCGACATTGAAAACCACGACGCCATTTTTGTCATCGGGTCGAATCTGCGCCAGGAAGCACCGATCATCGCGCACCGCGTCCGCAAGGCGGCGCAGGCCGGAGCGAGT
>CALZHX010000381.1 GCA_945787435.1 uncultured Woeseiaceae bacterium | reverse complement strand
CCATCTCGGCGTGTAACACCGAACTGCCCTTCTGGACACGTTGATTGTGACCGCGCCCGACAATTTCACCATCGACGACGAGCACCGAGCCAATGGGGATGCCGCCGGCATTCTGGCCTTTCCGGGCCTCTTCGATGGCTGCTGCAAGGTATGCGTCCATGCACTAATTATACGCCCCTGCCTTCGACACCATAAGGTAGAAAATAATCAATACGCTGGTGAATGCCGGAACGCCAAGTGCAATCCACCAGCGCATCAACTTGCGGTAGCTGTCGCTATCCGCCTCGGCCGCAACCAGGTCGCGAATTCGAATCTGTATCCAGACCACAGGGACCCAACACGCACCAACAAAGGCGAACAGGCCGAGGACTGTATAGAACCAAACTGAGTCCATCGAAATATTGAGGTGCTGCGTCAGCCATAGCCCGGTAACAAACTGCACAACCACGGCAGGCAACGTGAAAATCCAATCTGCCATCACAACACTTCTGGTGGTAACAGCCATCGCCTCATCATTGGCACTAAGGTAGGCCTTTAACATGAAGAAGGCTGTCCCCATGCCCGTGCCGAACAGCACTGTCGCACTCAGGATGTGCAGCAGCTTGATCCACAAATACAGCGTCATTCATTCACCTCGTCGATACGCCAGCGAATATCCAGGTCGCTGACCTCTTCATCGAATTCGTGCAACGTGATCAAGTTAAGGCATGGGTAGGCACCTCGTACGGAAACTGTGCCAGCCACCAGCTTGCGCGCCAGAACAAGTGCCGGCACGCAAGGAATCTCGGGGCCGTGATTTTGACGCGCCACCAGGTTCCACACGAGCATCTTCTCCTGAAGGTCCTCGCCAACCCCACGAATGCGCATCTGCATGCCACCTGTTGTAGAACCGAACTTAATGAGCCGATCGCTCATGCTCTGCAATGTCGGTACCAGGCGCTCCCAATTTCTGACAATTCCGAGTCGCGTTGCCCAGGCCATCTTCCAAAGTGTGATTTGCTCCCAGGTTGCCTCGAGCGCAGCATGAAACGTTACTGTCTGCACGCCGTTAACGTATTTTGGGAACAACACAAGATCCGGCACATCGCAGGCACCCGATAACCTGCGTCCAAGTTCCGGGTAGCGTTGCATTGTCAGGTCCTGCCAACCGTATCGCGTGATCCACTCACCGTTCTCAAGGACTCGGAACGGCGCACCACAATAACTGAGCACAGCAGCAACTGTGCCGCCACCGCGCGGTGTTTGATGGGCCGGTGCGATGGAAATCTCAATGCTGTGGATGGACTCGAACTCACCATGTACGTGCTCAACGACCGCACTCGACAAGCCCGGCAACGTGCTCGCACCGGAGACAAGCAGAACGTCCTTGCGGCAGGCTTGCTCATGCAGAGCATCGAAACGCTCAACAAATTCGCGACCATCGGCAAGATCAATGTAGTGGCTGCCGCAGGCCAGGCACGCCTCGGCCACGTTGTAGCTCTGGCCCTGGTAGGGGCCTGCGGTATGAATAACGATGTCCGGTTGCAGAATAGCGAGATCTTCGGCAAATGACGATGACGTTTGGTCGAGTGCCGCAGCCGATACCATCGCATCGGCATGAATCTGCTCCAGCTCCGTGGACAAGGACTCTGCTTTGCCGACAGTACGGCTCGTGACAACGAGTTCGGTATTCGGCTCACCCAGAATACGGCGGCATATGCGGCCACCGAAATGGCCGGTGGCTCCAATGATGACGATTCGTGTGCGTGACATTGCGGTGGAGCCTGGTTTTGTTCTACGGCTCCAGGCTCTGCTTCATGTCGTTCAGCAACGCCACGTATATACCGTGGCAAAACTCCCTGGCCGCCTCATCGTTGTCTTTCCAGGTAGATGACCATTCCACACGCGTACCTGTCGCCATGTGTTCCAGCAGCACGCGACCAACGTAATTGCTTACTTCGTCCTTGGAAACAGGCGATGGGCCATCATCGATGCTGTAAGTAAACGTCTTGCCCATGTCATCGAGCGTCCGCAGTGTTTCATGGAATACGCCGTTGAGCACACGGCCCGCGCCCTTCTTGTCGCCCGGTTTCTTGCCGACTATATCGACGCTCGTAACGACATTCGGCGCCCAGCTGAGGTCATGAAAGTCGCGAATCGCCTTCCAGACTGCATCGATTGGCGCTCTGATTTCGACTTCCTGGAATGTGCTGCCCATGGCTCTCTCCTGTGTTTTGCCCAAAGTATATGTCAATCCTCTGCTACGATAAGCAGTAGATCGGCAGCAAATCTGCCTTAGAGGATGTAAAACAATGAAAAGACTCAAACTGTTACTGCCATTGGCATTTGTCGCATTGGCATTCAGCCAGCTCACCGCGGCCGAACACCACGAAAAAGAGGCCATGAAAGAGAAAATGGCGTCAATGACGCACCTCGTCATTACTCATGAAGTGGAGGATGCCGGGCACTGGCTTGCCGCATGGCAGGGCGAGGACAGTCGCCACGAATTATTCAAGGCCAACGGCGCCGCCCATGTGCACACGCTGCAGGATCCTGACAATCCGAACATCACCGGTCTGATCATCGCCGTCACCGATATGGATGCGCTGATGGCGATGCTCGAATCTGAGGAAGGTCAGGCAGCGGCAGCGGAAGACGGCGTGATGCCCGAAACGATGAAAATGCTGATCCAGGCGCAGTAGTCGCAACGCCATGGCAAAACTTGTAAAGATGGTAGTCAATCTCGCCGTACTGGCGGCCCTCGGATGGGCCGCCTGGTACGGTTACACGAACTGGGTCGCGGCGTCATCTGGCACGAGCTCATCCACAGATACCGGCGGCTATAACTGCCGCGGCGCCCTGGCCAGACTGGCACAGGACTACGAGTGCCGGGATGCCGCAAATTGCACACTCAGCCAGGAAGAACTCGCCGCTTTGAGAGAACGCGAGATCGCGATTGAGAAAAACTGCAACTAGTTTGCCCGGTTCCTCCCGTTGAAGATCGTTGTTGCCTCGAGAAACCCTGTAAAGATCGGGGCAACTGAGCAGGCGTTTGCAACGCTGTTCCCCGGCATGGCGTTCGAGATGTTATCCGCCGACGTCGACTCGGGCGTAGGCGATCAGCCCACATCTGATGATGAAACTCGTATAGGCGCACGCAATCGCGCGACGGCTGCAAGTAATGCGCTTCCCGAGGCCGACTACTGGGTCGGCCTCGAGGGCGGCGTCGAAGTCATTGACGAACAACTCATGGCGTTCGCCTGGATGGCGATAAAAGGCAGCAACGGCAAGATCGGTGAGGCAAGAAGTGCCACCCTGCCCCTGCCACCGGCCGTGAAGGACCTTGTCGACTCCGGTATGGAACTCGGCGACGCCAACGACAAAGTGTTTTCCACTGTCAACAGCAAACAGGGTGGCGGCGCTTACGGTCTGCTGACCAATGGCCTGTACACACGCGAGAGCATCTACACGCAGACAATGATTATTGCGTTGACGCCGTTCGTGAACGAGCTGTACTCGTGAAACACTGGATTGCCTTGCTAGTCGCCGGCCAGCTCGCCGCCGTAATGCCCGAACCAGAGCAGGCTGACATCGCCTGGGTGGTACAAGGAGAGCTCTGCGACCCGGAAACGGTGCTTGCCCTGCCCGACGACACCTTGCTCGTTTCCAACATGTGCATATCGCGAGGCAAAGGCAACGGCTTTCTGACTGTATTGAGCTCCGACGGCGAAGTCATCGACTGGCGCGTCGTCGATGGCCTCGATGCCCCGCTTGGCATGGCCCTGGTCGCTAACAGGCTGCACCTGGTCGACGACAACCAGGTGAAGATCTACCGCTGGCCAGGTTTTGAATTGCTGGCTACTATCGCGCTTGAGACAGCGGTAGCCAACGACATTGCGGTCGGTTGGGATGACAGGGTTTACGTCACCGATACGGCGCGGCACGAAGTCGT
>CALZHX010000380.1 GCA_945787435.1 uncultured Woeseiaceae bacterium | reverse complement strand
TCGCTGTAGTACAGTCCATAGGTAAAATCCTGAATATCTCCTTGTTAGGTGACGTCGTCCCATAACCGATTTTCAGGATGAACTATATCGTCGCAGGACGGGTCTTTGGGATTTTTTGGTTCTCCGCGCCAATCCACCTCGGAATTGAATCGCTTGCGCACGTACGGAAGTGCCCCGAATACCGTCCTCCGATAGTTGATCGAGTAGTCGCCGGACAGCATCAAAACCTGGGTATCTGTCGTCCAGTAATCGAACTCCTCGCTTCCGGAAAAGAAAGAACCGGTTCGTATGAACTGGTAATCGACGCGCAAGCTCGCATCGCCGCGTGATTGCTCTTGGGCTTTCGCCGCACCCGCAACGGCAATCGCAAACAAACTCGCGAGGAGTGGAATGCGTAGTCGGGCCAGAGGTCTTTTCAAGTCGCCTCCTTCAGCATGCTCGGCGCTCTACGTGCCGTCAGCCTCGTTGCTTCAAAGTTTGATGAATGGCTTTGAGGTAGTGCTTGATCTCGTCTTTCTCCGCCAACATCACGCGTTCGTACTCCTGACGCGCCTGCGATTCCTCGTCCTCAGTGAGTACAACGGGCAGGAATGTCGAGGCGCCGGCAGCCGCTTGCGCGCGCGGCGCAACGGTCAATTGGTCGCTATTGAATACATTAGGTAGCATAAGGGCTACGTGAGCGCAATTTAGTGGCCTGTAAGTCATTGATATTTAGCCAAAGGCAGGCGTTGAGCAGAATTCTGTAGTATTGGTGCATCCTTAGTCGTTCCGGATAAAAGGAGCAGATTTCTGGGGTCTTTCTCGAAATACCGCGCAGGGGTCCTTTTTGTTGGTGGGATAATTGCCGGTGGAGTGATCTGCCTGGCCGTGTTGCGGTTGGGTGGGCTCGTGGTCGTCGGCCAACAGGACCTCGACGAGCAACTTCAGCTGATCGCCGAATTGCAGGAAGAGAACTACGAGTTAACGGACGACCTGTTCAGTTTCCAGGGGCCAGACGCCGTGTTCGACACCGCCGACCTGCCCTATGAGGAGACTGCCGATGCGCGCGCCGTGGTCTCGGCTGGCCGGCAAAAGGCGCTGGAGGATGGCCAGTTCCTTATGATCACATTTGGCGCCAACTGGTGCCTGGATTGCCGCACGCTGCACCACCATCTACAGGGTGAGGGAGTCAAAGCGTACACCGACGGCCTGTTTCAATTCGCAAACATCGACGTGGGCAAGTTTAATACTAATCGGGACTTCGCCGCCGACCTGGGGGTCGATCTGTCGCGGGGAGTTCCGGTAGCAGTCTTTTTCGGGCCCGGCGGGCAGGTTATTGGTACGACGAATGACGGGCAACTCGAGCCCGCACGCTACTACACGTCAAAGCAGATACTCAAGTTCGTCAGGGATATTGCCGAAAAATCATTGATCGCGGCGCCTGACTCCGTGCAGTAATTAGCGGGCGGTGTCCGTGAGCTCGATGACCTCTTGCTTCATCTTGAATGGTGAACGTCTCACAGTTTACTGTGCATGCCAGTTTTCCGACTGCAAGAGATCTGCAAACTCTCCTGCATCGAAAAACGAGCCTCTGCAGGACGTGCATTCTTCGTAGTGGATGTGCGTTTGCTTTAGATCGACCCTGCGCAGCATGCCGCCATCGCATCGGGGGCAACGGTAGCGGTCGATTTCGTTCGTTTGCCTGCCTGTCGATGGATCGCCGGTATCGATCGCCGCTGCCGCTTCCTTATTACGCAACCAATCGCTTTCTCCGACATCAAACCAGATCCCCTGGCAGGCCTTGCAACGATCGACTTCGATGCCGTCGTACTCAACGGTTTCCATGTCGTTTTGGCATTTAGGACAAATCATGGCATCTCAATCCGCAAAAGCCCGATGTGCTCGGCAAGGACTCACTCTACCGCATTTGCTACAATCGGCACTGGGACCTGCGATATTCTCCTTCCCCCGCGAGGAGGTTCCAATGCAACACCACTACGCGATCGCTCGCCAGGAAACCGGCGAGGATTTTATTCGGATCGATATAGACCTCGACGATGATGGCAGCCTGACGATGTCGGATTACTGCTGTGGGCCAGCCGCCGAACAGTGTTTTGGCTGTCGCGATATTGAAAGTGTCGTCACCCTCTCGCCCAGGTCGGTCCGGGCTTTGTATGAAGGATTGACAGGGCTCGAGTCAGAAAACCCTGCGACAGACCTCGCCTTACTGGTGCAGGCTATCAAACATGATGACACGTCAGCGCAGACGTGGCTGCGCAGCGAGTGCGACCAATTTGGCATTCGGTTCGAATGGCACCACTGATCTTCGGACGAAATGCCCGTGCATGAAGCCCAATGGCTTGAACTTGCCAGGTTCGCACTGATTAGCTCCTCAGTAACGACGCGTTTTGCGTCGGGACATGCCATGTGCTCAGACGAGACTGTTCTGCGCCGTGCGGCGGGTTTTGCCGCGTGGAAGCATTACGGGCAGATGCGCAAGAGCGAGGGAGCGATTCCGTATGTCCATCACCCCATCGAGGTAGCGGCCATTCTGGTCGAGATTGGTGGCGTGCAGGATGTTGATGTGCTTCAGGCCGGGCTCCTGCACGACACCATTGAAGACACTGAGACCCATCGCGACGAACTCGAAGCGCACTTCGGCTCCCGTGTCTGTGCCATCGTACTTGAGGTGACCGATGACAAGTCGTTGGACAAGGCTGTTCGCAAGGCCAGGCAGGTTGAGCACGCCCCGCACCTGTCCAATGATGCTCAGTCCCTGAAACTGGCCGACAAGATCTCAAACGTTTACGACGTTGCGTTCAACAAACCGGTGGACTGGGCTTCAAAACGACAACTCGAGTACTTTGACTGGGCATCTCGGGTTGTCGCCGGCCTGCAAGGGTGTAACGCGGCGCTTGAGGCAGAGTTCGACAGGCAGTTGGCTGAGTCGCGGGGCGTAGTCGGCAGATCGATATAGGGCGCTAATCATCAGGTAAGATTCAATCGCATGCCCACCAACGTCACACCTGAATACAAGAAAGCCGAAGAGGCATACCGCAAGGCGCGCGAGTCCAGGGAGCGCCTGGATTGCCTCAAAGAGATGCTACGCACAATTCCCAAGCACAAGGGAACGGAGCACCTGCAGGCCGACATCAAGTCCCGTATCAAGCAGCTGAGCGAGGAACTCGCGGGCCCCAAGAAAGGCGGCCGCCGCAGTGGCCCGTCCCATGTCGTGCGCCCCGAAGGCGCCGCACAGCTGTGCCTCGTGGGTCCGCCCAATGCCGGCAAGTCCAGTTTGCACGCCCGCCTGACCGGGTCACACAGTGACATTGGGCCCTACCCGTACACGACGCATCTGCCGGTGCCGGGAATGCTGCCGTATGAAGACATCCACTTTCAGCTGGTGGATCTGCCACCAGTGTCGGGCGACTTCATGGAGCCGTGGCTGATCAACGCGCTACAGCCCGCCGATGGCGTGTTGCTCGTGATTGACGTCAGCGATCCGGACTGCCTGGAGCAGGTTCCCACGATCCTTGAACGCCTGGCTGAAAAAAAGGCCTACCTCACAACGGCGTGGCCTGGCCTGGAACAAGCGGAACCGCAGGCGACGGACGAGACAGAAGATCCGTTTCGTCTCGATTTGCCCACCGTGTTGATTGCCAACAAGAGTGATCTTGATCCTGATCCCGAGGAAGTCAAAATCCTCGAGGAACTGCTCGGATTGCGTTATCCCGCACTGACCATGTCAGCAAAATCCGGAGATGGCCTGGATGAACTCGGGCCGTTCCTGTTTCGCGCGCTTGAGATTGTCCGTGTCTACACCAAGACGCCGGGTAAAGCGGCAGAAAAGGATAAGCCGTTCACGGTGCTTCGTGGCGGCACGGTACTCGATGTCGCGCGCCTGGTGCACAAGGACGTTGCCCGCGATTTGAAGTTCGCACGCATATGGGGTGACGAGGTCTTCGACGGTCAGCAAGTCGGTCCGGAGCATCTTGTCTGTGACGGCGATCTGGTTGAGCTGCACTAACTATCAGGGACCCTGGTTTTCGTCGCGCGTTAGCGGGACAAAACGAACCGCGATGACATCGCTGACAACCACCTCGCCGTCATCCTCCTTCGTCAATACCTGCAGCGTCTGCACCTCATTTTCCGCACCGACCGGGATGACCATGCGCCCACCAACCGCAAGCTGCTCGATCAAAGGTTGCGGCACTTCCTCCGGCGCAGCCGTTACCAGGATGGCATCGAACGGCGCCTGATCAAGCCAGCCCGCATAGCCGTCACCGACCCTGGTCGTGACGTTGTTGTACTCGAGTCGTTCCAAAGTGTTCGCGGCACGCCGACCGAGCTCCTCGACAATTTCTATCGTGTAGACGCGGCCTGCCAATTCCGAAAGTACCGCGGCCTGGTAACCGGAGCCGGTACCGATCTCGAGCACGTCGTCGTTTTTTGTTACATCGGCCAGGTCCGTCATCAGCGCGACGATGTAGGGTTGGGAAATAGTCTGCCGGGCGCCGATCGACAATGGCCGATTTTCATACGCGTAGCGCTTTTGCTCATCGGGCACGAACTCATGCCGCGGAACTTGTCCGAGCACGGCTAGCGTACGTTCGCTAATTGGAGGCGCACCATATTCTTCGGCCAGCCGGGATTCGTCGCGCAGCTCTTCGACCAACGCGTGCCGCTGAGAGTCGTAACTTGTCTGCCCGCAAGCACTGCCCAGGGCGAGGCCACCGGAAATCAGCAACGAGGTTTTCGAAAATCTGGTGAATGCCATGACCTCATTATCCACCTTTAGAACAAATGCTGCAGGCGCTGGTCGAGATTGAGTGCGGTTGCCGAGATCGCCCGGATGTCACACAGTAGCAGGCTATGTCAGACACTCCGTTGGAAATTCAGCTCAAGGGTCTTAGCTGACGGGTTACGCCGACTAGCCCGTTCGAGAAAGCCTGCTGCAGGGATGCTTCGGGAAAACCAATTCGCCTAAGCAGATCTTGAAACTCCGGAGCAGAGCGTAGTTCATCAAAGTCCGGCATTGCCCTTATGTGCAGAATTTGAGGCTGGCGATTCTGATACGCCTTCTCCAGCGACTCCATTGCCGGTCCGGGCTCACCTGCACGGGCATAGAGCATGGCAAGTGTCACGTTGTCTTGAAACTCAAGACTGCGATGGGCCAACGCATTTGCGAGAGAATGAATTGCTCCTGTGTAACCTGATTCTGAAAAACCCCTGTTCATCGCCTGCAGAAGCTCTTCATCGCTGCCCCATGTCCTCTTAAAATCGGCAAGAGCCTGCTCATGCATGCCCTTGTGCCACAAGTCATGGGCGTAATACGGAAAACCCACTATCGAATCCGGCTCTTCCGCAATTGTCTTGCGGACCTCTTCGATGACTTCATCGTATTGCCGCGCCAGAATTCTGTGAAAACCCAGAACTATGCCCGCCATAGGAGAGAACGGATCGTACAAGTGGCCGAGTTCCACCTGGTTCAGGCTTTCTTTCAAGTCCCCCATCACCATCAGGTAATCAGCATATGCGTGCCGGATGTGAACGTCATTGGGGCTTAGCTCCAATGCTCTGGACAAACTCGTCTTCGCCTCGTCCCAATCCCAATCAAAGTACAACTGTATGAAGCCAAGGCTTGAATACCCCTCCGCAGAATTACCATCAAGGCTGATAGCTTTCAAAGCGGCTGCCCGAGCCTTGGGAATGAAATCGGAACTCATATTCCAGTCAAGAAATGCCTTGAGTAGGTAAGAAGCGGCCACGCCCGCATGGGCGGGAGCGAACTCGGCATCCAGATCAACAGCCTGCTGATAATGGCGAAGACTCTGATCAAACTTGAACCGCTCAAAATAGTAATTTCCCTGCAAAACAAGCTCGTGTACCTCCAGATTTGCGGAAATATTCTGTGCCCATTCTTCAGCTTCCTGCTGCTTGACGGTGACCTCTACTTCGCCGGCAATGGCTACTGACATTTCATTGATCAGCGTTAGCACATGATCCAACTCACGATCGTAGCTATTCGCCCAAAGATGCTCGTCCTCGGCGCCGCGAATTAGCTTCGCAGTGATACGTACCCGGTTCGCATCGCGCAATACGGAACCTTCAATCAGGGCATCCACATTCAGCTCGCGCGCGATTTCCGGAATTGATTTGTCAGTTTTTTCGTAACGGTGTGTTGATGTTTTCGATATCACCCGTAGCTCGGTCATTCTGGACAGTCGAGTAATTAGCGCATCCTGCATGCCCTCCACGAAGTACTCTTGAGCCGGATCATTGGAAAGGTTTCGCAACGGCAGCACAGCAATAGAACTAATGGCCTCATCAGGAGCGAAGGACTTATCCGCTAGCATGGACGGCCACCACGTGTGCCAGGCGAAGAGAATGACCGCAGCGGACAATAGCGAAATCACGATGAAGTCTATACGCCGTCCCGTGACCTGCCTGATAGAGTCGTCCGGGTGGATGTCTTTCTCAAGACTGATGCCCTCCGGCGTAATTTCGTAAAACCAGGAGACGACAAGGGCGATAGGAAAACCGATGGCGAGCAGTACCAGGACGACCTGCCCGGACCATTCCGGAAAAGCGGCGAGCGTCACCACTACCTCAGCCACCTGCATTATTAGCCAGGCAGCGACCGCGTAAAGCGCCGCCATTCGAAGGACGTTGCGGCGCCTGAGTTCCGACACGAGCCCCATGAATAGATGCTTACGCCGTTGCCCGGCTGTGGACAATGCGTATCGACCGCAGAGTTGCCGCTGTTTCTGCCACGAACTTCGGTGACTAGTTTTTACGCGCAGGACACGAGCTACTAGCAAATGCACCCGAGATTTATTAGATCCTGCCTGCACTGGTCAGCATCGATAAACCTGATGGTATGGATTCCAATCGTGGATGCGGCAGCCAGGTTTTCGCTCAGGTCGTCGACGAATACAGTTTCAGCAGCGTTCAGCCCGTGCGTGGTCAACAAATGCTCGTATATCTCGATCTCGGGTTTGACCTTTTGAATCCGACTGGAAATAACGATGCCGTCGAATAAATTCCAGAACTTGTGCCTCTCTTCAAGATACGAGATCGACGCAGCGTGCATATTTGAAAGTACGAACAAACTGTTGTTGGAGCCGTGTATGTCGCGGATCAGTTGTATCGTTTCCTCAATGGGCGTAAGGAACTCGGGCACCACTTTGAACAGCTTTTCGACTCGCCCACGAGGCAGGCCTGTCCTTGATGTGCCGCGGATTATTGCCTGATCCAGGGTGATGGTGCCCCTGTCGAGTTCTACCCAGTCAACATGTTCAAGAATCTCAGACCTGACCAGGTCCTGTTCTTTCGGGTCTTGAAAGACGTGCCGAATAATTTTCTCCGGTCGCCACCTGAATACAACGCCACCGAGGTCAAATACGATGTTCATCGATCACTCTGATACCGCTATTCCCTGCCAGAATGCGACACGACCAGATATTTCTGCTGCCGCTGGCTTCGGCTCGGAGTAATACCAGGCGGCGCCCTCATTCACCTCATCTCCAACGACAATATCGTAGTAGCTCGCCTGGCCCTTCCACGGACAATGGGTAGGCATGTGCATAACATTTTCAGATTCCATTGCGCAGTTCCTCAACAATTTCCCATTGTTGGCGTGCCCTCTTTTCATCGGGATCTCTAATCACAGAGACGGAATCTATCGCCTGTACATAGTGGCTCGGAAATTTGTTAGCGAGGCTGCCCAGCAGCACCATTTCTTTGTACCAATCCATTGGCCGAAGAGATTGGTCAACAGCACTTGAATCCGCGATATACGATGAGCACTCACCGAATCCCTCCGCTTCAAACCTGATGCTATTGTATCCTTGGCCAAGACCCTCGCACCTATCCAGCTTCGATCGCTCACTTTCTCGGATCTGGAATATCGCTAAGTAAACGCCTTGCGCACCAGGAACAACGTTGCACTTTCCGGAGCCATCTTTCCAGCCAACCTTGTCAAATTTGAGCACGTAGCCAGGTAATAGGCACGTGCCCAACAATCTTGCGGAAGGCGCTCTTTTTCTTAAACGAACTGGATGCAAATTGGAACCGTAAGCAGCGTACTGGTATGACCTCAAGTGGCACCTAATCATTGGTCGCGTGCAAAAGCGAAAGACTACATTGCATATCGGAGCATTGTCTTAAAAGACCGCTTCGGGCCATTAGCAGACGATCGACATCATATCAGGCGAACGGATCTGAAAATCA
The DNA here is from genome assembly GCA_945787435.1 of uncultured Woeseiaceae bacterium. Taxonomy (GTDB): domain Bacteria; phylum Pseudomonadota; class Gammaproteobacteria; order Steroidobacterales; family Woeseiaceae; genus UBA1847. Next base: position 3,303 of record CALZHX010000380.1, on the reverse strand, counting down.
CCCTGACCAGATCAGCCCCCGCTCTTGCAGTGGCGTGGCCGTTACCAGGAACATCGGTATTTACGTAGATCATAGCTTCGCTCCCGGGTCTATAGTTGGGAAGGAGGCGAATCATGAACGAGTCAATCATTCAGGTCGTCGCTGCCATGGCGATGGTAGGCATCGCGGCTGCTATGTTCTTCGGGTTCAGGCGATATTTAGCGGTCAACTCGGAGCGAAGAATGCAGGCGATGCTCGAGTCCGTCGGGCTCGATCCCGAGATTGCCACGAGTGGCGAAATTCCGACCATCATGAAAGAGGTTCGGCAGCGCTGTCGAAGTTGTGCGAGCGAGTCCGTCTGTGAACGATGGCTACAGGGCAAGAAAGATGACGGTAACGATTTCTGCCCGAACGCGAAGGTCTTCGAGGTACTCAGGAAACACAGTCGCACTGCCTGACTCTCAGTCCTTACAACGGAAAACCGTCCGCCCGGGCGATTAGCCCATGCGCAGAGTTGCTCTGCCGTGGACGCGCCGTTCTGTGTTCTGATTCATGCGCGATTCGGCGTCAGAGACCTACCAATTCGGCATGAACTCCTTCTGTCCGGACTTTGACGAGAATATCGTGGGCTTGCACCCGGTCAGGATCGTACGTAACCAAAATACAATGAGGTCTGTCATCTCGGTTATGTGCGGTCATGACGCCACCAATCTTGAAAATATGATCCTCAAGGATCTTCAACTGGTCCGACGGTAGCGTCTCGTCGATATGAACAATGACATCGGAATAATTGCTTGTCATGACGTGCTCCTTTGGCCGAAGTCAGACATGCGGTGAGTAATCCTCCTCACAGTCATTTTTGCATGTCGTACGACGCAGTCAATTCTGGCATGTACTTAAACCCGGGTCGGGAGCGGATTCTCTACCGGCGGGCATATCCTGCATGTCGTGCCTACTGCGGGTAGAATGGCAGCTGGTCCATCGATAATGAGCGCACGATGCCAGGAATGAGCGACGACGCCCTGCGTGATTTGCCGGTCAAGGAGGGCTTCAGGCTGCGCGGCATAGCCATGACGCGAACCGAGACCTTCACCGACGCGGCCTTCGCATTCGCCCTGACTCTACTGGTAGTGTCGATCGATTCGGTACCGTCCACCTACGAGGAACTCTGGTTCGCGGTACAGGGCATCCCCGCCTTCGGCCTCTCCTGCGCCCTGCTTTTCCTGTTCTGGTATGGCCACTGGAACTGGAGCCGGCATTACGGCCTCGAGGACTTTCCGTCAATGGTCCTCAGCTTCGTCCTGGTATTCGTTATGTTGTGCTATGTCTACCCAATGAAATACGTTACCTCGATCTTCGTCGCGTGGATCACCGACCGGCGGCTTGAGGTCGACGCCAACATAAACTCCGTCGACGAGCTGTATGGCATCTTCACGATCTACAGTATCGGCTTCGTCGCGCTGTGCCTTGTAGTGCTGTTGCTCTACGTGCGCGCGTGGGCCATGCGCAACGACCTGCGTCTTGATGTCGTGGAACGCCATGTAACGCGGACTGAGATCGGCACCTGGTTAATACTCGCCGGCGTCGGCGGCCTCGCGATTCTCATGGGACTGTTCGCTCCTCGCCATCCGCTGACGGTCCCGGGCTGGGCGTATATGCTCCTGCCGGTGATAATGCCTGCCTGGGGTACGGTGCGTGAGCGGCAACTGGAGCGGCTGCGGCGAGAACCAGACACAGCAGCTAGCAGCTAGCAGCGTTCGACTAGCGCAGCAACCATGCCTGGCATTGTGAAGGGGAATCACTAAACCATTCAACAGCGCTATTTAAGTCCAAAAAACGGACGCAAGAACCTGGACCTGCGAATAACGAATTCATGTAGCAGCAAACATCCGCCGACGGTCGCGAGCAGCACCAGCATAGGCTCAAGAACCGGCCCCAACTGCAACCTCGAAAGATTGAAGCCGATGACCACAATGATCGTCTGGTGCAATATGTACCATGGATAGACGGCCTCCGTCGCATACGGCAACCACTTCATCGGCTTATTGAGCCAGTAGTGACCCCATCCCAACACCGTCATTATCCAAAGCCAGCCGTTGAGCTGATCAACAATGCCATTGGCCTGAAACTGCCAGCCCGATGTATCAAAAGAAAAGTACTCTCGCTTGATCACATAGATTGCGAAGCTTGTCACCGCAAGAAAGAGAGTCGTTCTTCGCATGCGGGTCAGTTCCGCCCAGAAACCGTCGTCCCGGCCAATAAGATAGCCATAGAAAAACACGGTGCCGTAAAGGGCATGGGCGTACCAGTCGTCGATCAGGGCGCGAGTGAAATTCGAGTATTGGGGAATAAGGAGATTGTAGAAGATCATCGTTGGCACGATTGGAACGAGGACTATCCAGATGCCACGCAGATTCTGAAACCCGCGCCGGACAGCCTTACCAGGACCGTCAATGAATTTACCAACAGGAATCAGCAACAGCGTGTACAGCAGCAGGTACGGCAGGTACCAAAGGTGATTCCAGGTCCAGTGTATCTGCTCCTCGCCGGCCCACGCTTCGCCCGGAAAATCCCGGAAAGTCAGGTATTGGCCCATGAAAGTCAGATACCCTGGCTCGATAATTTCCTTATTCAGTGCCTCGTAGTAGCACTGCGCGGAGACGATAAACGCCATACCGAATAATAAAGGGACCAACAAACGCAAGGTACGTCGCAGGGCGAACTGACCTGTTGAATACTTGCCCCATATAAAACTCACGGCCAGACCCGAGATCAGGAACAGCAGCGGCATGCGCCACTGGTTGGTAAACATCATCGGATACTGTAGCCATTCTGACTGGTAGGTCGACTTAACGTGCCAGCCCCAATCGAGCACGTAGAACATGCCTACATGGAAGAATATCAACAACCCAAATGCGAACACGCGCAACGCATCAATATCGTACCGGCGCCCAGGCGCACTGGTTGATATTGCTGCTCCTACTTCAGCCACGACAACACAAAAAATGAATAGTTGCGATCGAAGTCGGCCCAGAGCGAATCAAATAGCTCCAATGCTGATGCCGTTGGGGGCGGAACCGGGGGTGCAGAACTACCACCGCCTCCACAAGCCGACACGGTTGCAAGGAACAAAAGGATGTATCCAAATTTGATTCGCACAATGGTTTACCAGGTTACTAGCCCTGCTCTGCGTGCCACTTCTTTAACAGCGCAGCTTCGGTGTCCGGGTCGAACCCTGCCGGCCGCCTTTCCGGAACGGCAAGGCCATCGAGATTCGCGATCATGTCCTTTGCGGTGTCCGCGATCGGCCGAAAAGTAAGACCC